>NZ_JAUBTS010000022.1:0-104341 GCF_036705105.1 Microcoleus sp. B9-D4 | reverse complement strand
TGTCCTACCGCTTAGGTATGCGTCCTTGGATCTGCGTCGCTTACTCTGCACCAGTTGCAGCAGCCACCGCAGTATTCTTGATCTACCCAATTGGACAAGGTTCCTTTTCTGACGGTATGCCCTTGGGTATCTCCGGCACATTCAACTTCATGATCGTGTTCCAAGCCGAGCACAACATCCTGATGCACCCCTTCCATATGTTGGGAGTTGCTGGTGTCTTCGGCGGTGCTCTGTTCTCCGCCATGCACGGTTCCTTGGTAACATCTTCTTTGGTTCGCGAAACAACCGAAACTGAATCTTTGAACTACGGTTACAAATTCGGTCAAGAAGAAGAAACCTACAACATCGTCGCAGCCCACGGCTACTTCGGTCGGTTAATCTTCCAATACGCGAGCTTTAACAACAGCCGTTCTTTGCACTTCTTGTTAGGTGCATGGCCAGTTGTCGGTATCTGGTTTACCTCTTTGGGTATTTCCACGATGGCGTTTAACCTCAACGGTTTCAACTTCAACCAATCGGTTATCGACTCGCAAGGTCGTGTCATCAATACTTGGGCTGATGTCATCAACCGCGCTAACTTGGGTATGGAAGTAATGCACGAGCGCAATGCTCACAACTTCCCGCTTGATTTGGCCGCCGGTGAAGTCACCCCAGTAGCAATGGTTGCTCCTTCCATCAACGGCTAAATTTAGCTTTTGATTAACAAAAAGCGCTCCTAGAAATAGGGGCGCTTTTTGTTTGGGCAACTAGAATTTGAGATATTTTTTTCTGTTAAATCCGTTAAATCCCATACACTGCGGGTTTCCGAGCTTCCTTCTTCCCGATCGATCTGATATATTGATTAAGAATTATTATTTTTGGCAATTATCAAAGTGGCGATATTTAACAGGCACAAATTTGAAAAACTCGTGGTTCATAAATCCAAAACATTAGCCTGGGCGATCGCACTTTTCAGCGGCATTTTGATGGCATTGACAACCGCACCAGTAAATGCTTGGCTATTGGCTTGGGTAGCCCTAGTTCCCCTCTGGATTTTGGTTGTTAGTTATGAAAGACCAAAGCAAGAAGTAAAACAACAAAAATTCTTCCTTCTTCCTTCTTCCTTCTTCCTTCTTCCTTCACTCTGGGGAATTGGCTATCACGGATTAGCTTTATCTTGGATTATGGGAATTCACCCGATGACTTGGTTGGGAGTTCCTTGGTGGCCGAGTTTGGCGATCGCACTTTTTTGCTGGGCATTCATCACCCTCTGGGGAGCCGCATTAGTCGCCGTTTGGGCGTGGCTATTTGTAATTCTCAACTCCCTAACTTTACCCGGAAAAAATCCAAATCTTATTCTTAACTCCCCCCCTTTACAAGGGGGGGCTGGGGGGGGTAGCTCCGATCTTATTCTTAACTCCCCCCCTTTACAAGGGGGGGCTGGGGGGGGTAGCTCCGATCTTATTCTTCTTAACTCCCCCCCTTTACAAGGGGGGGCTGGGGGGGGTAGCTCTAAATTTTCAGCATTAACTCGCGTTTTAATTGGCACAGCTTTGTGGTGTGCCTTAGAAAGTATTTGGAGTACAGGTTCGCTGTGGTGGACATCCCTATCATATACGCAAAGCCCCCACAATTTAGCAATATTACACCTCGGTCAACTCTCCGGGCCCAGCGCAGTAACCGCCGCTATTGTAGCAGTAAATGGCTTAATCGCCGAAGCTTTTCTTGAAGGAAGAAGGAAGAAGGAAGAAGGAAGAAGGAAGAATTGGATTGCTTATATTTTGCCTGCGAGTTTGTGTTTAATTTTGCATATTGCAGGATGGAGCTTATACACCAGCCCTTTGAATCAAGAAGCTGCAACCGCTTTAAAAATTGGCATTATTCAAGGCAACATTCCTAACGAGATTAAGTTTGACTCAGCGGGTTGGGCGCGCGCTTTGGAAGGTTACACCATTGGATACAAACAGTTAGCCGACAGGAAAGTCGATGCTGTGTTAATTCCAGAGACAGCGTTGCCTTTTATCTGGACAAACGAGTATCAGCGTTCTACTCTTTCCTTTTACCAAGCTATTCTCGAACGCGGCGTTGTGGCTTGGGTTGGAGGATTCGGACAGCAAGAGAATAGTATCACTAATAGCTTATTGGCGATCGATCGCACGGGAGAAATTATCGGCCGCTACGATAAACTAAAGCTAGTGCCTTTAGGGGAATATATCCCTTTTTACGAAATCTTAGGCGGGATTATTAATCGGCTTTCGCCCTTAGATGCTCATTTAGTACCAGGCAATTCTAAACAATTGTTTGATACGCCGTTTGGCCGCGCCATTGTCGGAATTTGTTACGATTCGGCGTTTGCTGAAATTTTCCGATATCAGGCGGCGAATGGAGGCGAATTTATGCTCACCGCTTCCAACAATGCCCATTACAAACCGCCCATGTTGGATCAACATCATGCTCTAGATGTGATGCGGGCAATTGAAACTGATAGATGGGCAGTTATCGCAACTAATACGGGTTACTCTGCTTTTGTAAATCCTCGCGGCGAGACGGTTTGGAAGTCGGGAATTAATACCTATGAAGTCCGAGATGCTACTATTTATCGGCGACAAACTCTGACTTGGTACGTGCGGTGGGGAGATTGGCTGACGCCTTTATTGTTAGTATTGGCTGGGTTAATGCGGTTTATTGTTAGAAATTAACGTTAGTAAAGAGTTTTAGGGTGGGGCGGGGGCGGGTTTATTAAATCTGTTTGCACTGTGAGGATTATTGGTGAACCCGCCCCTACAGTTCACTAATGACTAATGACCAATGATTAATGACTCTACTTATCTTTCACGTGTTCATGAACGCTAGGAGATAAAGAAATTAAATCGTCGATATTGCGCTGCATGGCAGCACAAATATTGTCCAAAGGCAAATCATTGTCATCGTGCCCGAAGGGATTTTCTATTTCAATGCCGATTTCTTCGATACCGAACAAAGTAAAACTAATTAAAGCCACAACTAAGCCTGTTCCCCAACCCAAATCTTTCACCATTTGAAAGGGCAGTGCCAAACAGTAAAGCAACAATAGTTGTTTCAGGTGAATCGCGTAAGCCAAAGGGATAGGCGTCTTCAAAATCCGCTCGCAGCCGCCTAATACATCAATCATAGAGTTGATCAACTCCTTCATAGCAGTTAACTGATAGACATCAACGCAATTGCCCTCATACTGCTCGTGCAAGTAATCCTCAATCCAAAAGGCAATTTCTAGAGGCGGATTGTTCATCGACTTGAGCTTTTGGTACTGCGCTGGGGACATTAACGGCTCCAACTCTGGATTGACTGATTCTTGCCGCAAGTGCAGTTTAAGGGCCACTGCAAAGGCGGGTAACAGGCGCAGGACTGACTTTTTTAGTTCGATATCCTGCGGGTCTTTTTCCTCAATTGCTACCCAGATTTGGCGCGCCAAATTGCGGACGTTGTTGACTAAAGTTCCCCACATTTTTCGACCGTCCCAAAATCTTTCGTAGGCTGTATTTGTCCGAAAAACTAACAGTAAACCGAGGACAATACTGGGTACAATACTCGACAAAATTGGTAAGGAAACCGGCCACTTAAAAAAGTGCAGCAGGGAAATAAAAACTCCAAAGCCGCCGCACAGCAAAACGCGGGGCAAAATTGAGGGAATGACAGACCCCCGAACCTGTAATGCAATTTTAAACCAAGGTGGTCGATCGCCACTCATGCAAGTCTCCTCATTAAATTAGTAGTCTGCGCCCTAGGGCGGGCAGCGCAAATGCCTGCTACATTTAGTTCTGCAGCTCCCGCTAGTCAATTTGAGATTCGAGATTTTAGATTGACTCCACAGATAAATCTGGGGCGTTTAAACTTTGGTCTAAAATTTTTTGGTCTCCACGACTGCTGTCAGGGCTTATATCCCTATTTGGGTGCGGTGAGAGCTTCCGAAAAAGCTTTCCTACAAACAACTTTTGGATTTTACCCAAAAAACTCATCAGCATCAATCTAAAATCTACAATCTAAAATCTAAAATGGATTGACTGATGCACTTAATTCGGTAAGATTAATCATGTATCTTTAAACCTCAGATTCCGTGCAAGAGCTACCGACATCTGTGCCCCCGCATTTTCACCGATTGCCAAACCAACGGTGGCAAATTTATTCGCCTCAAACACAGCAAGCCGAACAGTTTGCCGCAGAAATCGCTTTGTCTCCTTTGCT
Source organism: Microcoleus sp. B9-D4 (assembly GCF_036705105.1). Classification (NCBI taxonomy): domain Bacteria; kingdom Bacillati; phylum Cyanobacteriota; class Cyanophyceae; order Oscillatoriales; family Microcoleaceae; genus Microcoleus; species Microcoleus sp. B9-D4. Next base: position 100,141 of record NZ_JAUBTS010000022.1, on the reverse strand, counting down.
GGCCCAGGTGCTGATTAACCGGGGCATCGATTCGGTTAAAGAAGTGCAAGGGTTTATCGAACCGGAATCTCTGGTTTTGCCCGCGCCAATGGATGAGTTTCCAGATTTGGCTGCGAGTGTCAAATTGTTGCGGGAGGCGATTTCGGGAGGGCAAAAAATTGCGATTTGCGGCGACTACGATGCTGACGGGATGACGAGCACGGCTTTGTTGCTGCGAGCTCTCAGGGTTCTGGGGGCGAATGTGGATTATGCTATTCCCAGCCGGATGCGAGAAGGTTATGGGATTAACGATCGCATTGTAGAAGAATTTCACTCGGAAGGTGTCGCTCTCATTCTCACGGTTGACAACGGAATTGCCGCCTACGGCCCGGTTGCTAGAGCGCGAGAACTCGGTGTTAAAGTTATTATTACAGACCACCACGATTTACCCCCAAAACTGCCGCCGGCAGATGCTATTCTCAACCCGAAATTAATTGCAGAATCTTCCCCTTATCGCGGTTTGGCAGGCGTAGGCGTTGCTTATGTTTTGGCGATTACTTTGGCTCAAGATATGCAGAAAGTGGGCGGGTTGGTGAATCCGCTGCTGGAGTTATTTACTTTAGGAACTATTGCGGATTTAGCACCTTTGACAGGAGTTAATCGGCGCTGGGTAAAGCGGGGTTTGCGGCTGTTGCCTCTCTCGCAATTGGCGGGTATTCAGGCTTTGATTCAGGTGGCTGGAGTCCAGCCGGCAAGTGGGGAAAGTTTACCTATTCTCAACTCAAAACTCAAGGGCGGGCACGGGGGCACCGCCCCTACTCAAAATACGTTAAAGCCTGAAGATATTGGTTTTAGGCTTGGCCCCCGGATTAATGCTGTGGGGCGGCTGGCTGACCCTCAAATTGTGATAGAGTTGCTGACTACGGACGATCGCGAATTGGCTCTTAAAAACGCGATGCAGTGCGAACAAATCAATCAGCGTAGGCAGGAGTTGTGCCAGGAAATTGAGCAGGAAGCCATCGCTTGGTGCGAGAAAAGGGCGATAGACTTGCAGCAAGAACGAGTTTTAGTTGTCGTGCAACCGGGTTGGCACCACGGGGTGATCGGGATTGTAGCTTCTCGGTTGGTGGAACGCTACGGCGTACCTGTGTTTATTGGTACTTTTGAGGATGAGGGCGGGCACGGGGGCACCGCCCCTACAACCTCATCCTCCTCCGTGCCCCCGTCCCCGCCCGCTAAAATTGTCCGGGGTTCGGCGAGGGGAATTCCTGAGTTTAATGTATTTGACGGGCTGAATTTTTGCGCGGATTTATTAACTAAATTTGGCGGACACAAAGCGGCTGGCGGTTTTTCTATGCCTGCTGATAATCTCGAACAATTCCGCAATCAATTGTCAATTTTTGCCAATCAATGTTTGCAGCCGGAACACCTTAAGCCGCTGGTTTCAGTTGATGTGCAGGCCGATTTGGCTGAGATTAATCTTGACCTTTACAGACAAATTGATGCTCTGGAACCTTGCGGGATTGAAAATAAGGCTCCTGTATTTTGGACGCCTAATGTTTGCATAACTGAACAGAAAATTGTTGGTAAAGGAGGTCACGTTAAACTAACTGCAACTCAAGATGGAAATGTATCGGCTAGTGTGAAGGCGATTGCTTGGCGTTGGGGGGAATATTTTCCTTTGCCTCGGCGGGTTGATATTGCTTACCGATTGCGGGAAAATAGTTTTAATGGCAAGACATCGGTTGAGTTAGAATTGTTGGGTGTCCGGCTACCGGCAAATGCTGCTACTTCCAGGCCGCCGAGGTTCGGAAAAGTTGAGTTTGATTATTGCGATCGCACTTATTCTTGCAGTCTGTCTCCCGCCGGCTCGATCGAGGAATTGAGAATTCGCAACTCTCAAGGACAAGTTTTGGCTGTTGCACCCGGACAAAACATCGGTTTGTTAGGCAACTCCCGCAAAGATGCTAGAGAAGTCGATGTATCTCTACCTTTTTTTGAGAATTTGATTCAAACTGCTAAACACGCCCTTGGTATTTGATAACTCAGTATTTCATAAGAAAGCTCGTGCTGCTGGGAAAATTGGCGATCGAGCGTTGTGAATTTTGCCTAATTTAAAACTCAAAACTCCCAACTCTCGATCGCCGCCTAGCGTGCTATAATTACAGGTCGCCGCCTTTAGCTGCCAAGAGAAAAATCACGATCGGGCCAGAAAGTACGACGGCTGCGAGTAAAGCTACCTGAACAATGAGTTGGTAGTCTACACCACCCATACCACTGAAAAGATCGGTTATAAAGTCCATGTGTCCTCCTGACTGTAGTGATTAAGTCTAGATTGTTGAATTAGAAAATCCGCTTCTGATTTTACCGGGCGATCGACCCTATTTTTTAAGGAAGTTTACAAAATTCAACAAAATGTAAACTACGATCAACCTCTCAGTCACAGGAAACCAGGGACTTGATGCCCCTTCCCGGCAAGTCCCCCCAATCTAAAATCTCAAATCTAAAATCGAACCGCCCCTTCGGGATATCCGCCTCCGGCGCTGGCAATTGATATACTTGAAGAGCTTTAGTCTCCTAAAGTTTGGCATTTTCCACATAATGCTCCGAATCTAAAATCTAAAATCTAAAATCTAAAATCTAAAATCAAACTATGGCTACTTGGCGTTGCGTAAAGCAGTGCGGTGCTTGTTGTTACCTCGACCCAACAGAGCGCCCAGACTTAGACGAGTATTTATCTGAAGACGAATTAGCGCTTTATTTGAGCTTAGTCGGAGAGGACGGTTGGTGTATAAATTTTGACAAAACCACCAGAGAATGCGGAATTTATGCCGATCGACCGCGCTTTTGTCGGGTAGACTCAGAGGTGTTTGAGGAAATGTACGGGGTTGAGCCGACTGAATTGAACGATTTCGCGATCGAGTGCTGCTTGGAGCACATTGAAGATCTTTATGGCGATCGATCTTTGGAAATGATCCGCTTTAACTCTGAAGTCGGAATTCTCGCCTTACCTGACGGTGTTGCATAATTGCGGGATGATTTTGATTGTTTTGTCGGATGGGATCTCGTAGCCCGAAGGCGTGTATTTTCACAGCAGGCGGGACACCCCACAACCATCCTCCTCAAATTGTGCAACGCCTACCTGACAACAACTAACAATCTCCTGGTTTCTCACCGGGAGAGTGTCAAAATAAACAAATCAAGGAAATATCGCGCAGTTGAGTTGAGCTATGAGTAATCGAGAGGGTTTTACAGGGGGATTTATTGCCGGAGCTGCAGTTGGTGGCTTGGTGGGTGCAGTTTTAGGCGCGGTGCTGTCGCGGCGCGCTGCTGAAGCTTTGCTGAGTGAACCTTCAGACGCAAAAACCAGAAAAATCCGCCAGAGGAAAGCCAGCCAACTCGAAGCCGAAGGGATGGAAGTAGCAAGGCTGAGTTTAGAAGATAAAATTGCCCAGCTAAATCAGGCAATAGATGACGTGCGGCTGCAACTCGGCGACGTAAACGGCAACGCGCAGCAGCACAACAGCGAGGGTTCGATCGCCCAAGACTCCTGAATCCATTTAAAATTTTAGATTAGTCTGGCAGATCAATGGGGGCTACTAACATCTTGCGCTATTCTCAACAACTGGCTTTTGGGCCTGTTCCACAAACAGTGAATTTTATTGTGGGGAGTAGGGGTTGGGCATCCTATCCTGCCCGCCCGTAAACAGCCTGATGCTCCCCCTCTCCCCCAGGGCGGTTTGATTATCAGAAAAACCAAGATTTTGTAGGGGCGGTGCCAAGAGTGCCCGCCCTGGCCCATAGACGAGCGCATCGGGGTTTCAGATATAGGGGCTCTTCACGAGGGATTGCCCCTACAAGAGAATGAAACAGCCCGGCCCTCTCCCCCTCTCTCTCCCCCACCTATGCTAAACTTTAAGTTAAAGTGTCTGTAAACTTTACTCAAACTACAAGCAAAATTTATGAGTTCTTCCATAGGCCTTTTGGCAACCACGCTGTCCACATTTCTGCAAATCTATGTAGCCCTGATGATTATTCGGGTGCTGTTAAGCTGGTTCCCTAACATCAATTGGTACGACCCCCCGTTTTCAATTTTGAGTCAGTTAACAGATCCTTACCTCAATCTATTCCGCTCGATTATCCCCCCCTTGGGAGGGATTGACTTTTCGCCACTGATTGCGTTTTTTGTACTGCAGTTCGGCTCGGAATTCTTGATCGGTCTTTTGACCAGCTTGCAAACATCCTTGTAGTTTGAAAAGCTTAAGTTTTTAAGCATCTAGCGTAAATTGTTTGGCCGACATAGCGGCCGACAACTAAATTTTAGATTTGACATTTTTAGATAAACTCCCCGGTTGAAAAGCTGGGGAGTTCATCGTAAATTAGAAATGAGAAATTGCCGGCCACTCAACAATCGAAAATCGAAAACTGCATCGCAATTTCACGGGCTGCCAACCCAAAATCTCCAAGAGTTTTGTTAGCGGCGAACCACGCCAGTAAAACCTGTAGCTTTAAATTGCTTGAGTTTCAAAGGTGTTCGTTGATTGGCTGCAACGGAAATTCTGAGCTGAAAATCGCTAACTCCTGGAGGAACTTCTTCTATAGAACCCAAGCGAGTCCGGTTTTGCATCACCGGATTGTCGTCGGCATCATAAATGCGGCCGAAAATATCGGCATTGACAACGGGTTTGCCGGTACTATTTTCAGCTTTCCCAGTAATCAAAAAGCAGTTAGCTTCCATAGAACTGCCACTGGTGACTGTTCCTTCTCCCATTTCGGCGGGACATTCGCGATAAGAAAGGTCGGAAAGTTTAATCTGCGTCAGAGCCCAAGCAGGTGGAGTGAATACCAAACTAAAAATTCCGATTAGGCAAGTAGCAAAAAAAAGGCTGATAGCTCGAAATTTCATAAATTGCGGGGCAAGTATATTTTAATTCTCAGCTTAGCGCGAATTGGGCCTCAAATTCCTCCTTATAGGAATTCTGAAAACTACAGCTAGTTTTTTAAGAAATGGCATTAATCTAGACCTAAATGCTGTCGCAAGGCTTGGCGCATCACATCGACTGGGACGGATTCTTTGTTGAGCCAAATTTTTAAGGCGGCTGCTCCTTGTTGAACTAGCATTTCGAGTCCGTCAATAGCTCGCGCTCCCCGAAGCTGTGCGTCTTTGAGAAACTTGGTAGGATTAGGGGTGTAAATTAAATCATAGACGATCGCACCTGCGGAAATTCGATCGAGCGCACCAGCCGCAACCGGCGACTTTTCCCCCTGCGGATACATCCCCACAGGCGTTGTGTTCACCAGCAAATCTGCCTGCGAGATTAAGCTTGACAAATTATCCCAAGTATGAACCTGCAAATTCTGCACGGGCATCGGAGAATTGACCCAACTCTGCTGAAATTCCCCTAAATTTTGTTCGCTGCGGCCGACAACGTGAATCTGGGCACATCCCAATTGAGCGCATCCAGCCACAACAGCTCTCGCAGCCCCGCCATTCCCCAAAATTACCGCTACTTTCTGACTCCAATCGGAACCCCCCCTAGCCCCCCCTTGGTAAGGGGGGGGACAGGATTCGACAGCCCCCCCTTGGTAAGGGGGGGGACAGGATTCGACAGCCCCCCCTTTGTAAGGGGGGGGACAGGATTCGACAGCCGTATTGCCCGTTTCTAAGCCAGAGGTCGCGTCTTTAGCCCCCCCTTGGTAAGGGGGGGTTGGGGGGGTTTGCAGCGGCGCGAGAAAGCCTTCAACGTCAGTATTTGTGCCGCACCAACCTTTGTCAGTCAGGTATACGGTATTGACTGCGCCGATCGATCGGGCGATCGGGGAAACTTCCGACAACAGCGGTAGGATTGCTTGTTTGTGCGGAATCGTGATGCTAAATCCCCGAACGCCGATCGCCGCAAATCCTGCAAGAGCAGCTTTTAAATCCTCTGGTTTTACCGGAAACGGCAAGTAAACAAAATCGACTCCCAAGTGGGAAATAGCAGCATTGTGCATCGCCGGCGACAGAGAATGTTCGACGGGATGACCAATTACTCCCAACAGTTTAGTAGTGCCTTTAATCATTTTTGTTAGTTGACTGTTGACTGTTGACTGTTAACGGTTGACTGTTGATCGGGCAATGCTGTTGACTGTTGACTGTTGACTTTTGTTAGTTTTCATAGCACATCCTGCTACAATAACGCCCTTATTCTTTAGTCCGCTAGAAGTGAACTTCGTTTGACCGAAGAGCGATTTCAACCATCAACTGTCAACTGTCAACTGTCAACTGTCAACTGTCAACTGTCAACTGTCAACTGTCAACTGTTTCCCGAAACTCTTTGGCGTCAGCCAAAATCGGATTGACATCAAACCAATAATCTTCGCCGTAACGGTATTCAAACACCCAGAGACTCCGCAGCAATATTTGGTATTTAGTTTCCCCGTTCACAGTTTTGGTAGCGGATACTTGGCGCAGCAATTTCCACTCATCGGGTTCGATCGCCAAAGTAAGCTGGTGGCGGCGCTGGACGATCACATTTTCCAAAGTTTCCCGCGACAGAGGAGGGTCTTGTTTCTGCAGACAGCCATACAGTAGTTGCAGCAAATTGCGGACATGACCGCCGCTGACTCGACACAGGCGATCGAGAGTTTCCGCAGAGTCGAAAACTTTGCCTACCAAAGCATAGCGCTGCGAAGGGTGCACTGTGGGAAAGGCCCGCGCCAGAACCATCTGCCGCAGCAATTCCACACCCTCAGAGCACTCAGAACCGTCGCTCAACTGCACCGGCACCATCGGCAAAACCTTCGGATCTACCCCAAATCGATTGGTCAACTGGCCCAAATCGTTAGAGAAAATCAGCACCAAAGGAATTGTATACACGACGTGGCAATTTAGTCTTGCCAACTGTTCGCCGCGATCGACAAACAGGTATTCCGGCTGCAGCCGCCCCGTCGGTTTCGCACACAGGTGTATGCGATCGAGATTGTCGATAATTACTACAAGTCCTTGTTTCCCTTGGCGTTTGAGTTCTTGATTAGCCGGCTCCAGCAACTCCTTATTAAGCGCATCTAAAATTACGTTAGTTCGCGGCTCCAAATATTGCCTCAACTCCGATCGCAGATTCGGAGCATCTTTCGCCTTAGCAGTAATTTTCCCAATTCCCAACGCCAGAGAAAATTCTCCCTCCGTGCTGGCATTTATTTCCCCAAAACCAGGGAAATTAGCTTCAGCGCTCAAGTCTATTTGAGTTTGAAAAACATCAGCAACCCCTTTGAGCAAAGCTTTAAAACCCGTCGGTTGCAGCTTGATTTTCATTTTCTCAATGCTTTCGCTCACCTGACGAGCAACGCTCAACAAAATGTCAGTGATATCTACATCTGCCATGTCTAAGTCTTTACTCGACTCAAAGTAAACAACATGAAATCCTTGTTGCTGCAATTGAGCTTGCAGCCGCAGCAATTCTGTTGATTTACCAGAGCCGATGTGACCGGTGAATAATTGACAGGTAGGTGCATCCGGGGACAGACGGCTGATGGTGCGCTCCAATTGTTCGACGATTGTGCCGCCCCGCACTGATGAGAAATCGATATAGTATTGTCGGTCTTTTTGATTTGCTACTGCCAGGGTGTAGCTGGGATTGCAGGCGCTATAAAATTTCTGTAAATTTAGTTCCATACCCTGTTCCATCTTTCACAACATTATGCCCTAATACCTTATTCGTTTCGCTACTTTACTAATCAGAACAAGTGGCCCGTTTATTCGGCTGTTTTATTTTGCGGTCAATATCTTGATGTAGCTCATACAATTTTAGATTTTAGATTTTAGATTTTAGATTTTAGATTTTAGATGGGTAATGACTCATCACTATCGGGTTTGGGTTCTTCCCTCCCTGGCTATTCTTTTTTTAAACTTTTATCATCATACGCACTCACCAATTATACCTATTTTGTGCCTAGAGGGAATGAATGGAAGTCACTAATACCCCCATAAATAAGTAATTTATCCTCGTACAGCGAGCGCGACTTCATTGGCATCACAGACGAAAATTTGGCAGTAATGTTCTCGGATCACAGTTGCTATTTGAGTACGGTTAACCGAATACAAAAAGGGTCGGTGTTAGATCGATATACCCAGAGCCCCGACTTCTTTAAGAAGTCGGGGCTCTAATAGAAAAGCGTTTTACATTTAATTAGAGCGACCTACTTATTTTTGAGCAATTCTACCATTTTGTGACCGACACCTGCTGCCGAAGCAGGGTTTTGGCCTGTGACGAGCCTCTCGCTCGCAACAACGCAAACTTCAAAATTAGGAACTTTCGTAAAATTAGCCCCGCGTTCAATTAATTTTGACTCCAGCAAAAACGGCACTATTTCAGTCAATCCCACAGCGGCTTCCTCTTCATTAGTAAAAGCAGCCACAGTCTTATTTGCAACCAGGTACTCACCATCAGACAACTTAATATTAATTAATGCCGCCGGCCCGTGACAGACAGCACCCACAACGCCACCTGCTTCGTAAATAGCAGCAGCAATCCCGGCAAGTTCCTGGTTATCCGCAAAATCCCACATTGTACCGTGTCCCCCAGCGTAGAAAATAGCGCTATATTCTGCGGGGTCAATTTGTGCAGGATTGAGCGTATTTTCCACTCGCGCAACCTGTTGCAAATCCTCTAAAAAAGCCTTATTTAGCTGGTCTTCTAAATCAACCCCAACCATTGGAGCTTTGCCGCCTTTGGGGCTGACAAAATCTACCGTTAATCCCGCTTTAGTAAATGCGTCCAAGGGATGCGTCACCTCTGGGAGATAAAAACCCGTTTCTTTACCAGTGTCGCCCAGTGTATCGTGGCTGGTTAAAACAATCAGAACTTTTTGGGTAGTCATAGTCTATTCCTTTTGCGGGTGTCTTTGTGCCTGTTATTTTCATCCTAGAGCGAATTTATCTAAAATACAAATTATGAAAGTTTCGTGTAAGTATAAATAAATTTATAGCCACCGTCATTCCGACCTAACCACTGTCATTCTGAGCGAAGCGAAGAATCTCCGAGATTCTTCGCAGTCCTGAACCTTGTGAAGGATCAGAATGACACATAGGCTTTGCCGAAGTCCTATTGCCGAAGCCTCTGAAAGAAAGACAGTTGCCAAAAATCCAACTGATGTTATAATTTTATCAATTTCAATAAATATATAAACACGAGGCAGAGCCTCTGGATCTGCGTTCCCAAGCAGAGCCTTGCAACGAGAAATTTTAAACTCATTAGTCCACTTAAGTGGACTTGAGCTATGAGACAGGGATTTCAATCCCTGTCGGACTCTCCTACCTACCGATGGACCCCGATCGCCCCAAAAGTGCGATCTGTTGTGCCTCCACTCCGCCGGGGATTGAAATCCCCGTCTCATAGCTCAAGTCGGTTAAAAACCGACTGAACAGTCAAATTAAACCATCCCTAACCTAATTTCAGTGTATTTCTTAGTCCTTGACAGAAGAAGGACTCTTCGTCCTCACTACGAACCCGCATCGATCGCCCGATCGCGAATAATCTCAAGCCGGCGATCGGATTCGCTGCGAACTTCAGATCCTCCATCTACAAGTAGAGAGTGTGCCAAGATTAAATTATCATCCCAGAAACTATTTTGTTTTATTTATCCAAAATTTCTTTACCCGAAAATCTTCCTAAATCTATTGCCAAATTATTCAAATCATTGATTGACAAAACCTTTTCTATCTTTTTTGATTTACACTTAATTGAAATTTTATAAAAATTATCTTTGGTGAGAGGTATATTAAACGAGCCATCCCTATTTGCTTTGGCTAATCCAATAATACTATCCTTACTATTCTTAACGACGATTTCTGCTCCTCCTGCACCAAAAAGATTAGTTACATAAGCGCCGTTAGGTACTTCTTTAATATATTTCATACCTAATTTTTCAACTACCTCTTTCTTTAAATCACAAGTAAAAACAATCTTACCCGTTAATTTTACATTATTTTATCCAACATTTTTAGAATTGGAAGAGAATGTTAAAGTTGAATTAGAAGTATTTACAAAACTGGGAATATTTGTTGAGTTTGCTATATTAGAATGTTAGGGAGTATTTTGTGTTTTATTAGAATTTCCATATCCACTTAAAGCACAAACTAACAAGCTAGATCCAAGCATTAATAAAAACTTTGTGTACATAATATTTTGAGTCAGCGTGCGAGACAAACTCTATTATACCACAGCCGACGCTATAGCAAAAAAATCGCAATCATTCTCATCTGCGATCGCTATCACTGCATAGGCATCCTAATTATGATCACAAGTATAGGCAAATCCAATTACTACGGTTTTGAATATGTCTAAAACTTGATTAATATGAGTTCGTTTATACTTTCTGATCAGTCCAGCCATAGTTGTTCATTCCCATTCGACTTTTATGATGCTTGAGGAACTCTTGAAAATGTGAAAACTTCTTAATTTTTACACACTAATCAATCAAATTGCCCGCTTTGTCAATAGTGTGCGATTGCCAACCATTTCTCACCCTGGCCAGCCCGTTATCAAATTTTTCTGCCTCATCAAACTGTGGTTCGATAACTATCTCACCCTTCTGATTCATATAGCCCCACTTATTATTTATCATCACAGGGGCGACTCCTTCGCAGAAGTCTAAAGCCCCATCTAAGGACTTTTTATTGATTGGATTACCTTGTTTATTGATGTAACCATAAGTTTTATTAACACTTCTTACCCTTGCTAGCCCTTCACAAAATTTGCCGCCCCATAAATAGTGAGGTTGGATAACTATTTTGCCTGTTTGATCGATATAGCCAACATGATAACCTAGCCCAACTCTTGCCAGCCCTTCGGAAAATTTTTGCGCTGAACTAAATTGAGCCTGAATGACTACCTCACCTGTCCGAGTTTCATAGCCCCAGTTCCCAGATTCCTGAAATGGTACTGGTAAATTATCCAGGGGTTCTAATTCTGCTGTAGTCTGTTTTAAGGCGTTTAATGCTTCAGTTGCATCTCTGTAGCGGTGGCGGAAATTATGCTGCACCATTTTGGCCAAAATATCCGCTAACCATTTGGTGACATTGACCTGCTCGCACCAACTATGTTTGGGAATTCGATCAACTGCTAACCCTGTTAGAGCTTGGATTGCCATTCGTCCTAAACTATAGATATCGCTTGCCAACTGTGGGTTGCCATCAATTTGTTCAATCGGCATATAAGAGAGAGTACCAATCCCAATTGTGCTGGAGATATTCTCTATCCCAGGAATCACTTCTTTAGCAGCACCAAAGTCAATTAGGATTAGCTTATGATCTGAATATCGTCGCATAATGTTGCTGGGCTTGATATCTCTATGAATTACACCCTGCTCATGTACATAAGCCAGCACTTTCAGCACCCCTTGCAACAGTTCGATCACCTCATCCTCACTCCAGGGTTTACCGACAGTGATTTCGTTTCTCAGGTCATGTCCTTCAATATACTCCTGAACAATATAAAAGTCTTGATTTTCCTCAAAATAATCGATATAATTTGGAATTTGGTCATGCTCCTTACCAAGCGTTATTAAAATTTCAGCTTCATGCTTAAAACGGCCAACCATATCTGAATCGTCTTTTCTGTTAGGTTTTAGCAGTTTAACAACGCATTTACGCTGAGGAACCGAGAGTTTTTGTGGGGATTCGGCTAGATAAGTTTCGCCAAAACCGCCCGAACCTAATTTTTCTTTAAGGAGATAGCGTTGTTGCAGTATTTTACCGATCATTTTCCTAACCTTACCCGTCTATTTTTATTAATCACAAATTATTAGAGGAAACACTTAAAAATTTTGGATGTAAGAAACGATATCCAGTCTCTTACTACAAAATCACCATCCTCCGCGACCTCTATCGCCCCAAGTGAATATCCTATAAAAAAAGGGCTAGCAATTACACCAGCCCTTCCCTTAATGTTAGATGTTAAATTAGCACTAATTTAACATCTCAAACCTCAAATCAATCTAGCTTCTGTCAGTAGCAGCTACTGGTTCAAAGCTTGGAACCACCAACTCACCATTCTGCTTAGTGAGTTGATTGTACAGCCTTTCGGTATTCGGGAAATTCGCAGCAGGCAGAGTCGGAAAGCGACGGTAAGGAACAGTATCCTCGCCAAACGCCTCGGCATATTCAACGCTGTTCAACATCGCGTTGATAAAGCCCTTAATCCCTTTACTTGCCAAGATTTGGTTGTACGTCCGAATCTCCGCTTGATTGCGGGGAGCGCGGCCCAAGAAGTGCTTCGTACCCAACTCAATCACCTTAGTATTGGGATAAGGTGCGTAGAACTGTTTGACGTACAGCGACGAGCAACCCAAAGCCTCAATGAACTCCTTGAGATTGATTTCATTGTTGCCCAGTTTGCTTTCGAGCGCCGTGAATTCATTCTTCACAACATACGGGTTGATGTCGCGCTCAAAAATTTGACGGTAAGCAGCTTGAATTAAAGTTTTCAAAGCTACTTTGTCCGAAGTATTCGTCAGCTTGAACACCTTAGTTTGTTCGCGCCGCTTGCTGACACCTTGAGCGAGGCTATTTTGTAACTCGAATTCGCCCCGATCGAGCGCAGTGCCGAGTTCGATAAATCGAGGAGTTTCGGGCGTCTGAGCTTGGACATTTTGCTCAGCGATGGAACCCGATCGCATCGTCCGCATCGACAAACCACCGGGAGTCACATAGCGCTCGTAGGGAACTGTATCTTCCCCAAAAGCTTCGTTATACTCCATGCTGTCCATGATGCTATCGACCAGCGCGTAGAAACCCTTCTTAGCACAAATGTCAAAGTAAGCGTTCATTTCCTGACGGCCATAGGTAGGGCGTCCCAGGAGTCGGCGGTGAATGTACTCGATCGCCTTACAAACGTAGAGCTTGCTCCAGTACATATTGCGGAACACGTCAGACTTCGCCAACATCCGAATAAACTCGCGCATCGGAATCTCGCCGTTTTCCAGCTTAATTTCCGCCACCTTTTGGCGCTGGCCGTCGAACACGTCGCGACCGAACACTTGCAGGTAAGCTGCCCGAATCACCGCTTGTGTGGAACTTTCGGTAAATTTGACACTGGAAGCGTTGCTGTAGCTGCTAGAGACACCGCGGGCAGTTTTCTTGGAAGCGACATAGTTGCTCGGTAACTGGTCTAATTTAAAGACCTTGGGGCCCAGAGAGCCTGGAGCAGCACCGCGAGCCGCCGGATTGCTCAACTGATTGTCAATACCTGCACCTTGACGGATCAGGATACGGCGAGTGTCTTTGCCGAAGGGAGCCGGACGGCTCTTGGGGTTGCGAGTTTCTTTCGGGAAAATCGCGCCGAACTGAATTTCTAAGGGGTCATTGCCAACACCGTAAACGTGCTGGTCTGGCAGAGGCTGGGTGTAGCCAGCAAACAAGGTGATGAACTGAGGAACCTTGCGGAACGGAGCGCTGAAATTGAACAAATCAATTTGCGGGCCCCAGTTGCGACACTCCTGAGCTTCTTGGCCCAAACCGCGTAGGTAAGGCACTGTTTCTTCGCCAAAGTAGTCGGAATATTCCTGGGAATAGACCATCGCGTCTACAAGGGCTGGCAGGCCACCTTTGCTGACGATCGCAAAATACTTGCTAAATTCCTCCCGCGAGCTCAAACCGCGGCCGAGGAAGTGGCGGGCGGCAAGTTCTACAGCGCGGCTGTTGACAAACGGCTCGTAGAATTGCTGACGGTACAGAGGAGATTTGCCAAGGCGGCGAATAAACTCTTTCATCGAGATTTCGCCATTTTTGACCTTGGATTCCAAGTCAGAAATGCTTTGGCTGTATGCGCGGCTAATGTCGCGCTCGAATACTTGGCGGTAAGCTGCTTTGATTACTTCCAGCTTTTCGGCCGAAGACAGACCGGTTTTCATGACGAATTTCGATCGGCGCTCGGCTGCGTTGAAGTAAATTTGAGGCAGTTGTAAGCCTTGCTGGTCGTTGCTTTCGCGCTGCCGCACCTTGTCTGAAGGTGTGGGAGCTTTGAATTCGGTAATTGCTACGTCGAAATACTGTCCGACGATCGCCGCGGCCTCTGCATTGTTTTTGAAATATCCCAAAGATGCAGCCTTCATTTCCTGCATTGCCACAATTGTGGCCGCCGAAGAGCAAGCATTTTCGATGATTTCCCGCAATCCGCGCACGTTCACCGAAATAATGTTCGGGTCGCCAGCTACGATCGCGTAGGTGATGTAACGCAAAAACCAGCTCAAATCCCGCAGAGATTTGGTCATGTTGCCAGGGCCGTAGCGCGAGACATTGATCGGCTGAAATCCTGCTGGGATTGGGCCGCTGTAGCCGCCACCGTTGCCAGAAAATAGATTTCCCAGTCCCAAGAAACCACCGCCACCGCCACCGCCGTTGCCGCCGCCTGCGCGACCTTCAACGTAGGTAACAGTTCCCAGTTTCATGCCTTCAGAGACATTGCCCGATCCGCCGCGAGCCGCACCTGCCATAGCCATCGCAGGTTCTTGTGGTCTTTCCAAAAATGCCAGCGGGGAACCGCCGGTAAAAATCCGGTTGGCTGCGCGGGATACTATCAGTTCCGAGTTTTGGGTCAGCGTCGCAGAGATATCGATCCGAAGAGCCCCGGAACTGAAATAACTTGCCAGTTCGCTGAGTTCGCCCCGCTGTAGAAAGCGGTCTTGCTGTTCTGCTTGCGAAATTGTTGCGACCGGTACAGTTTGATATAGTTGCGGACGCGCAACCGAGCTTCCACCACTTGCTTTTACAGTCATTAGACTCTTTCGCTCCCTATCTAAATCGTTGCAGCATTTAACCAGACTAACCTTGCCTTCTGATGCAGGTCAAAGTAGGTATTTTTGCTTTGTTTACTTTTTGCCTTTACCTGTCACGAGGTTCGGGCGCGCTTACTTTCTTAGATTAAAATGTTTTGGTTTCATCTTTCTGCCTGCGGGGAAATGTCCGATCCGAAGGCAGGCACGGGGTACTCCCTCCGCTGCACTCCGCCGACATACCCGTGGAAAAAAAGACTCGGCAGGAGAGTTGCCTTTGGGCGATCGCAGCCAGTGCCTTGAATTAAAGGAAAAGAAAATCAAAAATTTTCTTCTGCCTGTTTCGGGGCTGTTGACTTTCTGCGGAAAGACGCCTCCGCTTTACCCGACAGTTCAGCGGTGGGCTATTGACAGTCCTTGTTTGTTAAAAAGCCTGTCGAGATTTATTGTATAGATTTAAGAGAGCTTATATGAGAAAAAATGATAAGTTTTATTACGCAGAAGCTGTCAACCGATTTTAGATTTTAGATTTTAGATTTTAGATTGAAGAATCGACCCCACCGATAAATCCGGGGGCCCGGAGCAAATTGCTGTGGGTCAGTGGTCAGCGGTCAGTTGTCAGTCAAATCCCGAATCCCCAAGCCCAACAAATGTCACCTATGGATACTACGCCTGATATCAGTGCTGCCGTGCGGCGGCTTTACGATACCTTCCCTTTCCCGCCCGATCCTTTGTCAGATGAACCGCCCCCAGGATACAACTGGCGCTGGAGTTGGCCTGATGCTTACAATTTTTGCACCGGCCAAAAGCCACCAAAACTAGATGTTCGGATTTTAGATGCTGGCTGCGGCACTGGTTCGAGCACCGATTATCTGATTCACCTCAATCCTGAAGCTTCGGTGACGGCGATCGACCTGAGTGCGGGTGCTTTGAAGGTAGCACAAGAACGCTGTCGGCGATCGGGAGCGCGCGAAGCTGATTTTCGCCACCTCAGCTTGTACGATGCCGCCGAGTTAGAGGGCGAGTTTGATTTGATCAACTGCGTGGGCGTACTGCACCACTTACCCGATCCGATCCGGGGCATTCAAGCGCTGGCGGCGAAGTTGGCGGAGGGCGGTTTGATGCACATTTTTGTGTATGCTGAGCTCGGACGCTGGGAAATTCAACTGATGCAAAGGGCGATCGCACTTCTCCAAGGCCCGCAAAAAGGTGACTATCCCGATGGTGTGAAAGTCGGTCGTCAAATCTTTGCTTCTTTACCAGAAAACAACCGTCTTGTCAAGTACGAAAAACAGCGTTGGGCAGGAGAAAATCAGCGAGACGAATGTTTTGCTGATATGTACGTTCACCCGCAGGAAATTGACTACAATATCGAGACTTTGTTCGAGTTAATTGACGCTTCGGGATTGGAATTTATCGGTTTCTCAAATCCGGGATATTGGCAGTTAGAAAGACTTTTGGGGAAAGCGCCGGAATTGATAGAAAGAGCTCAGGGTTTGACGGAAAGAGAGCTTTATCGATTAATTGAATTGTTGGATACGGAAATCACTCATTACGAGTTTTTCTTGGGCAAAAAGCCTGTTAATAAAATTGATTGGTCGGATGATGAGGTACTTTTGGCGGCAATTCCAGAGTTGAGTGGTTGTATGCACGGTTGGCCTAGTCAACAAGTGTTTGATTGCAATTACCAATTGGTCAATTTGTCAAGTGCTGAATTTGAGTTTTTGCAAGGTTGTGCACCCCCCCCAGCCCCCCCTTATCAAGGGGGGGAGAAAGAGGGAAGGCCGTCTGGGCAGGGTAAAGGTGGGAAGAGTGTTGGGGAGATTTTGGCGGATGTGGAGATGGGATTGGATGAAGTGCGATCGATCTTATCAAAACAGCTAATTTTGCTAACACCGTGCGATCGGATATAAAAATCGATAACAGGGGAATTGAGGACACGGCAATGCCGTTTCCCTACCCCAAAATAATCGATCAATCCCCCTCGCAACAGATGTAACCATCGCCAGATTAACTGTAGGGAAACGGCACTGCCGTGTCCTGATTGTGGGTAACTTCCCGTAAAATCCCAAATCCCAAATGGATTGACACAAGCCCCCCTCTGCGGCTACGCTTTGAAGTTAGAGGTTGCTTTGCTTGTAGAGGAAGTAGCCCGCGTCGCCCAAAAATCTAGTTGCACTGCCCAAAGCTGTTGGTAGCAGCAATGGACAGCTAACCGCCAAACTGATCACAGCAGTCTGGAGGCTAACGGAGTATCTTAACATCCTCTGTAGCCGCCCTGCTATGTGTTGAAATGCGGGGCGGCTGGGTTTTTGGGTTTTTCTAGAAAACCCAAAACCAGGAGAACATATTATGTCACAGGACTTCTTGCCTGACGACAACAAATTTGCTCGACCGAATGACGACTCAGCAGCAGAATCTGGACAGGATGTGGTGTGTGTAACGGTGACAGGTTCGTCCCAGGGTGTCAGGGAAACCATACTCACTTTGTACCGCCTGGGATTTGCCCAAGTTGGCGATTGGAGTCCCCTACAACGTGCAGCTAATCCGAACCAAGTGATGAGTGTGCTGATTCGCCGTCGGAAGCGCAAAGCGTAGGTGTTTGCTCGTTCCCAGGCTAGAGCCTGGGAACACATTCCATGAGCATCTGCCTCCTGTTTTTGTTTTTATCCGTTAGCGAGGCAGAGCCTCTGGATCTCGGTTCCCAGGCCTTAGCCTGAGAACCAGTTAAGAAGACCAACAAATCTCACTAAATCAGGATAAGAGCATATCCTGATTTAGAGGCTGAAACATCTATAAATCCAGCTAGGCGGGGAAACTACACTTTGCCGCCTAAGCCCTGTAACTTTTGCAGCTACATCGAGAAAACACATATTTTGACATAAAACATTATCAAATTCAAAAATATCCAGAGTATAAACTCAAAAACAGGTATAGTTAGATTAACTACCATCTAAAAACCTAACAAATAAAAGAAGAAAATAATGATCTTTGCTCAAGCTGTTCCAGCACAAGTTATTAACGCCCAAATAGTCAATATTGAAGACGGCGATACACTCACTGTTCGCAGTAATAAAGGACAAAATATAACAGTAAGGTTATCTTGCATTGACGCACCTGAAAAAAATCAAGAAGGAGGAAAAGAGGCATATAATCGCCTTAACACACTACTTCCAAAAGGTACATCAATCAAACTTTACCCTGCATATAAAGGCCTATATGAACACCAATTACTGGTAGTTTTGGTGGTTTTCGACAATAAAAATATTAATTTACAAATGGTGCAAGAAGGGCAAGCATGGGTCTATGAACATTATATTGGTGTTGGTAGATGTAACACTATTGTTAAAGAATTGCGTCAAGGTCAGACTACCGCTCAACATCAGCGAATTGGACTATGGAGTAAAAATAATCCTTGTCCACCTTGGGACTATAGAAAAAATCAGTGTAAATAGAATCCCATTACCCCACAAAAACCTGCACCAATTTGGGAATATGAAAAGACAAATGATTTTGTGATTGTTTCCAAAGATTCTGACTTTCATCAAAGGAGTTTACTTTACGGTCATCCTCCCAAATTTATTTATCTCCGTGTTGGCAATTGCTCAACATCTAAAATTGTTCAAATTCTGCGAGATGAAATCGACATCATTAGTCAGTTTGGAGATAGAGAAGCAGAGAGTATACTGGTATTGTCGTAGTATGAAACCCAAAAAGCAAAGACTGAGGAGCTATTAACTTAAAAAGTTTAAAGGAGTGAAGAAAATCTCCAGCAACTTAAGCTAATATAAAGTTGTTGATCTCTGCTCAATAATCCACTGAAAATGATGAAAGAAGACACCATTAACATCGTTGGTTTTCATGGACATATTTACTTCGACGCTGATAATCGCGATGCCGCAGCGCGTGTACGAGAAGGATTGACTCAGTTTGAGGTGCAGCTTGGGCGTTGGCATGACAAACCCATTGGCCCCCACCCCCAAGCAATGTATCAAGTTGCATTTTTACCAGACGAGTTTGGCAAAGTGGTTCCCTGGTTAATGCTGAATCGTGAAGGGCTCAATATTCTCATTCACCCTGAAACAGGCGACGATGTGGCAGACCACACGAAACATTCTTTGTGGCTAGGAGAGAAACTAGAGTTGAATGTCGAATTCCTGCGACCTAGGACAGGCAACGCCAGCTTATGATCTATCCGCGCCCAAGGCGAGGGCGTTACTTCAGACTGACTTATCGCTGATAATAGATAATTAGCCGCCGATTTGAGACATGGTGCGGCTGTAATTTCCTGTATTTACTAATAATAGTTATAATATCCTTAACACATGACTGAATAAATGTATGAAAATTAGAGCAATCATCCATCCCGCAGAAGAAGGTGGCTATTGGGCTGAAGTTCCCGCACTTCCTGGGTGCATTACCGAAGGAGATACTATGGAAGAAGTGATAGCTAATTTAAAAGATGCGATGGTCGGTTGGCTCGATGTTGCTAATAGTCATGAAGCAATCGCGTAGCCTCGATCTTTACCCCACTCTATCCAAGCTGATGCCATCTGTTTTACCCTACCCCTTTGTTCCGGTTTAATGGGATTTTCACCCGTAATTTCATTCAA
Source organism: Microcoleus sp. B9-D4 (assembly GCF_036705105.1). Classification (NCBI taxonomy): domain Bacteria; kingdom Bacillati; phylum Cyanobacteriota; class Cyanophyceae; order Oscillatoriales; family Microcoleaceae; genus Microcoleus; species Microcoleus sp. B9-D4. Next base: position 80,798 of record NZ_JAUBTS010000022.1, on the reverse strand, counting down.
TGCAGCTAACCAGTAAAGGGGATTTTTTTTGAGTTCCGATAGCAACAGCGGTACGACTTGAGAACCCATATTAATAATTTCCTGATATGCAGGATGCTGAGACATTTGAGCTGTCGAAGACATTCCCGCAACTTCACTCTGCCATTCCGTAGCAAGAGTATAAAATTTGTCAATTACCTCGATCGCAATTTCAGCATTTTGACTGCAAATATCTCGATCGGTATTTGCTGGGGGATTTTCTCGTTGCGCGATCGAGCTTTCAATGTTCATCAAGATTAATTCTTCGATGGATACATTCATCTGGGCAGCAACTTTTTGTAGCTTCAGCATCAGCCGGTCTGAAATGGCGATCGAGGTGGTGTTCATCGTTAAATACCTGATTTATAATTAACCACAGAGAACGCAGAGATTACAGAGAGGGGGAGAGTATATCGAGGGAATACTAAAATCGGAATTGATATCACCCGCCGATTTGGGACATAGTGCGGCTATAACTTCCTTGAGTAGTTCCCGAATCTCGCTGCTTGAAATTAATCTCCGGTTTAATCTCTAATATGTGCCGCACTTGATCGCGCAATTCGCCTGTAGACACCCCATTCCGTAAAGCAGTTTTTAAGTCAATTTGACCAGTTTCGTTCAGCAGACAAGGCCGCAGCCACCCGTCAGCAGACAAACGCATCCGGTTGCACCGATCGCAAAAACACTCGGACATTTGGCTGATAAATCCTAAAGTGCCCTTCGCCCCCGGAATTTGAAACACATCCGCCGGCCCGTTACCGCGCACTCCCGAGTCTGCTAACCCGTATTTGTCGCTAATTCGTTGTCGCAATTCGGCTGATGCTACCCAACCTTTATCGCCAAATAAATCCCCATTCCCGATCGGCATAAACTCAATAAAACGAACGTGCCAATTCCGGTTAATTGTTAACGCCGCTAAATCCAATATTTCGCCGTCATTGACACCGGGAATTACCACAACATTCAGTTTCAGCGGGTCGAATCCTGCTTGATAAGCCGCTTGAATTCCCTCCCAAACCTGCGTCCATCGCGATCGTCCCCGACTGCCAATTATCTTATCGAAAGTCTCCGGTTCCAGCGAATCCAAACTAATATTAATCCGCCGCAAACCAGCATTGTAGAGATTTTCGGCCATTCCGGCGAGCAAAAATCCGTTAGTTGTCATCGATAAATCTCGTGTTTCGGGCATTGAGGCGATCGACCTCACCAATTCCACCACCCCAGGGCGCAGCAGCGGTTCTCCACCCGTCAAGCGAAACTTGGTAAATCCCACGGGTATAAAAACTTCCCGCAGCAGAGTTAGCAATTCCGAGTGAGTTAACAACTGCTGCTGCAATACATAGTCCAACTCGCTACCTTCCGGCATACAGTAGAGACAGCGGAAGTTGCAGCGGTCAATCAAGCTAATCCGAAGGTAGTCTACGGTATCCATGTCAATAGTTTGTAATATTATTTAATTATAAATGCTGACTCGATTTTCTGCAATTATTGATAGAGAGCAATAAACCTGCATCAATTTCTTTTCACCTTCCCCCTCCTCTCTTACTCTGCGCCCTCTGCGCCCTCTGCGGTTAATAAAAAAAATATCATTCACAACTCAAATAAACTTGCTAAATATATGTTTTTTGAATTTGAAGCTGATTTTGTGGAAGCCCTGCGCTGCATCCCGATGCAGGTACGTCTCAAGTTAGATACTTGCGGTATTAAATTAAAGTTGCAGGATTGGAATCATTTTAACCAAGCAGAACGTGAAATCCTTGTAGAGAAACCTTGCTTGACACCAGCAGAAATTATTGATTACCGAGAACAGCTAAATAAAATATTAATTCAACACACAGGCAAACCGGGAACTGATTTGGCGGTTGATGAAAATCCCCCGTGGATGGATGCTGCAACTGTACCGGAGTCAGTTTCTGCAAAAGCGCAAGAGCTCGGCGTGACAATTTCTTTGGCACAGTGGGCGAGTTTGCAGCCTCTACAGCGATTTGCTTTGATTAAGCTTAGTCGATCGAGCCACGAGAATAAAAACTTTCTCCCGGCGCTTCAAGAGTTTCAACTTATTGAATAAGTATATGGTAAAAAGTTTGTAGCCAGGGCGAGCAATCGCTCAATATAGGTTGTTGGTTGGGAACGATTTATTTACCATATTCCGTCATTTTCTGCGGCAATAGAACTCCTAATTACCATTTACTTTCAAGACACCATGTCTAACAATCCTCAGTTTTTTGATCCACTGCCCTACTCAGCTTTCAACAATCCATCAGCAGGAAGTGCCATCAGCCCATTTAGCCCAGTTAGGTTCACTTACTTTTATTTGGAAGACTTTGAAGACGGCGCTTTAAATACACCGGGTGTTACTGTTTCTGAGTTTGCCACAACAAATATTGCAACAACCTTCAGCGACTCGGTGGACGGCGATGACGGAGTTATTGATGGTCAGGCCAGGGTAAACAGCAGCAGCTTATTCTCGAATTTGAGGACTAGCAGCTTTACCTTCAACTTTTCCGCTAATGCACTTGGGGGTCAATTACCAACCCATGCTGGAATTGTCTGGACGGATATTGGCAGGAATGGTGGCGGCACACCCCGGTCTGGCGACTTGCTAAATAACACGTTATTTGAGGCGTTTGGGCCATCGGGAGAATCTCTGGGGGTTATCGGTCCCTTTTCGCTGGGTGATGAGAGTATTTCGCGTACAACCTCAGAAGATAGATTCTTTGGAGTGGTCAATCAAAACGGGATCTCATCAATTCGATTGTCGATGCCCGGTAAAAATAACTGGGAAGTCGATCATCTTCAATATGGTTTCACACCTGGAACCATTTCTCCTTCCCCCTTGGGCCCCAATGGCCTCTTCTTCAACCTCTCCACCAATGCCGATAACTTTACCATCGATCCAGCTCTAGTCGGCAATCTACTGGTTCAAGGTTTAGATGGTAACGACTTGATCCAAGGGTCGCCATCGGCCGATCGGGTAAATGGCAATGCCGGCAACGATACTATACTAGGAGGCGACGGCAACGATACGCTCTGGGGCGGTCGCGATAACGATCGCATCGATGGCAACGCCGGCAATGACATTATCGCTGGAAACCTCGGAAATGATACGCTCTCTGGCGGTTCTGGTGACGACCTCATACGTGGCGGACAAAACAACGATGTGCTCAATGGAGGAGAAGGTAACGACCAATTGGTAGGTGACTTAGGTAGAGATATTCTGACAGGTGAAGCTGGAAACGATCTGTTTGTACTGCGGGTGAATGCAGCCGCCTCCAATGTATCTGAAGCCGATGTTATTGCGGATTTTACGGCGGGTCAAGATGCGATCGCCCTCACCAACGGACTTGCATTTGCAGGAATTGCCTTAGAGGCTTCGGGTAGCAATACAGCGATTCGGATTGTTGCTACCGGACAAATTTTAGGGGTTGTTACCGGAGTCCAAGCTGCTGCTCTAAGCGCAGCCAATTTTACCACGTTGAATGGGGACTTTTAACTGTTATCAGTTATAGCAATCCTCAAGCTGAATGCGGCGAAGTAGTTTTCTGAAGACGACTGCAAGAAGACTAAAATTTATAGGATTTCAGTCGGTTTTTAACCGACTTGTGCTATGAGACAGGGAATTAATTCCCTGTCGGTCTTCTGGACAATCCGACAGCCCGACAATCCGACAGCCCGACAGTCCGACAGTCCGACAGTCCGACAGGGGGTTGCAAACCCCTGTCTCATAGTGAAAGTCGTCGGTCGCCGACTAAAAATGATGATGCGTTCAGTCGGTTCTGCCTGGTAACGCAGATAGGCGAGAAGAGCCTCCAATTTACCCTTCGCCACGCGAGGCAGAGCAAGAGTGACATCGGTTCCCAGGCTCTTCCTAGAAACCAGTAAAGTAAAAAATATGATTAATTTTATTTTAAGTATTGTTACCGCCGCGTGGTATTATTTTTCTGAGTTTGCAAAGCACTCGCCTGCTACCTGCCTTAGTTTCTGAGCTTCGTGAACACGCAAAACACACCCACCGAACCCACACCAGCAACCGAGGATATTCCTCAAGCTGGCACAGTCTCGACAGTCTCGACAGTCTCGTCCGAGACAACCAATCCCATGCAAGACTTTTATCGCCTCCAACAAGAGTTGTTGGCGTACACCCTTGCTTTTACGGCGATTATTTTTATCTCCGTTTGGATTTTTTACTCCCTCAACATTGCCCTGAATTATTTGCTTGGGGCGAGCACAGGTGTGGTTTACTTAAAGATGTTGGCTAGAGACGTTGAACGAATCGGCAGCCAAAATCAACGCATCAGCAAGACAAGGCTCGGTGTGTTTTTAGCGGTGATGATAGTAGGAACACAGTGGAATCAGCTACAGATTTTACCGATATTTTTGGGATTTCTGACTTACAAAGCTGCGCTGATGGTTTACGTGATCCGAAGTGCATTAGCACTAGACTACAGGTAGGTCAGGCAAGAAGAGCAAAACTCAACTCATCGATTTGTATGGGGAAGCCCGTTGAATGGCAATGCTTGACGTTCTAAACACCTTTAATCGTTTCCCCCTCGCCGAATTGGAAGTTGGCCAGCAGTTGTACTGGCAACTCGGCAATCTGAAAGTGCATGGACAGGTTTTTCTAACCTCGTGGTTTGTAATTGCTGTTTTAGTCGTAGTTTCGATTTTAGGAACCAGCAAAATCCAGCGTATTCCCAGCGGAATGCAAAATTTTATGGAGTATGCGCTGGAATTTATTCGGGATTTGGCTAAAAACCAAATTGGGGAAAAAGAATATCGCCCTTGGGTACCGTTTATTGGTACATTATTTCTGTTCATCTTTGTGTCAAACTGGTCTGGCGCTCTAATTCCTTGGAAGCTGATTAAGCTGCCATCAGGCGAATTGGGAGCTCCTACCGCTGACATCAACACCACGGTAGCATTTGCACTGCTGACTTCTCTAGCATATTTCTATGCAGGTCTCAGCAAAAGCGGCTTGGGGTATTTCGCCCACTATGTTGAACCGGTGCCTTTCATGTTGCCGTTCAAAATCATAGAAGATTTCACTAAGCCTCTGTCCCTGAGTTTCCGTTTGTTTGGCAACATTCTTGCGGACGAATTGGTGGTCGGAGTGCTAGTCTTGCTAGTGCCTTTATTTGTTCCTCTGCCAGTGATGGTTCTGGGACTATTTACGAGTGCAATTCAAGCTTTGATTTTTGCAACCTTAGCCGCCGCCTACATTGGTGAAGCTCTAGAAGGCGGTCACGGCGAAGAACACCACGATTAACTAACGATAAACGGCTAAGAATGAAGGAGGAAAAATAAAAATTCTGAACTCAAACTTTCTCCCGTTAAATCGGACAATTCTGTAGACTTTCTGTTCTCAATTTTGTACTTTAGATAAGGAAAATCATCATGAACCCAACAGTTGCTGCCGCTTCCGTAATTGCCGCCGCTTTGGCAGTAGGTTTAGCTGCAATCGGCCCTGGCATCGGTCAAGGTAATGCAGCAGGTCAGGCTGTAGAAGGTATTGCCCGTCAGCCGGAAGCAGAAGGTAAAATTCGCGGCACCTTGCTGTTGAGTTTGGCGTTCATGGAAGCGCTCACAATTTACGGTTTGGTCGTAGCCCTAGTGCTGCTGTTTGCCAACCCCTTCGCATAATAATTGGAAATTTTAGATTTGAGGTTTTGGCGATTCTAATCCAAAATCTCAAATCTAAAATCGATTAAGCGAATTAGATGGAAGCCGTCAAAAAATCATGATGCACTGGACAGTATTACTAGCAGTTGAAGAAGCGGCTAAGGAAGGGGGACTGTTTGATATAGATGCTACGCTGCCTCTGATGGCGGTGCAGTTTTTAATTCTAGTCGCAGTCTTGAATGTAATTTTTTACAAGCCGCTCAGCAAGTCAATTGACGATCGCGCCGATTACATTCGCAACACTCAAGTCTCCGCCCAAGAACGCTTGGCAAAAGCTCAGCAACTAGCGCAGCAGTACGAGCAAAAACTGGGAGAAAGTCGCAAACAGTCTCAATCAGTAATTGCTGCTGCTCAAGCTGATGCCCAAAAAATTGGGGCAGCAAAAGTAGCTGAGGCTCAACAAGAAGCTCAAGTCGCGCGGGAAAAGGCTGGGCAAGAAATAGAGCAGCAAAAGCAAGAAGCAATGCGCTCACTAGAACAACAAGTAGACGCGCTCAGCGGCCAAATTATTGAAAAGCTATTAGGGCAGTCGCTGGCCAAATAGCGAGACAGAAGAGTTTTAGATTTTTGATGAAATCTCAAATCTAAAATCGCTTCACCCAATCTGCACGCGCAATTATGGAAGAGTATCATGGGGACTGTTTTATTGCTAGCCACAGAAGCTAGCGGCGAAGGTGGTTTCGGTTTAAATTTCGATATTTTAGAAACCAACCTGATTAACCTGGTCATTATTATTGCAGTGCTGTTTTATTTCGGGCGCGGATTTGTAGGTAAAATCCTGACAGAGAGGCGTTCGGCCATCCAAGAGGCGATTCAAGAAGCAGAAAAACGCCAAAAAGATGCAGCAGCAGCTCTAGCAGAGCAACAGCAAAAATTGACTCAAGCGCAAGCAGAAGCGGAACGAATTCGTGCCGCTGCTGAAGAAACTGCCCAGAAAGCAAAAGAAGCAATTCTAGCTCAGGCAGCGCAAGACGTAGAACGCATGAGAGCAACAGCAGGTCAAGAGTTGGAAGCGGAGCGGGAAAGAGCGATCGCCCAACTGCGATCGGCGGTTGTATCTCTGGCATTAGCAAAGGTGGAAAGCCAGCTAAAAACTAGCTTGGACGACAGCGCTCAACACCAATTAATCGATCGCAGCATTGCGTTACTGGGAGGCTAAAACGTGAGTACAGTCAGCACAGAAGTCTTACAGCCTTACGCATCTGCCTTGATGTCACTGGCTCAGTCCAACAATCTCTCAGAGAAGTTCGGCGAAGACATTCGTTCTTTGCTGAGCCTGCTAGAAGGTTCAGAAGACTTGCGTCAATTTTTAGCCAATCCGCTGGTAAAACCGGATGCTAAAAAAGCCGTGATTCAGCAAATAGCGGGTGAAGAAATGAGCCCCTTGATGCACAGCTTTCTGAAGCTATTAGTAGACAAAGGAAGAATTCTTTTTTTAGAAGGAATTGGCAAACAATACTTGGCAAGGCTCCGAGAACTCAACCAAACAGTATTGGCTGAAGTTACATCGGCAGTCCCGCTTTCAGACGCTCAACAGCAGACTGTTCGCGAGAAAGTGCAGGCGATGACCAGCGCTAGTCAAGTAGAAATTGAAACCAAAATAGACGCAGATTTAATCGGCGGTGTGGTAATCAAAGTAGGCTCTCAAGTAATTGATGCCAGCCTGCGGGGACAATTGCGCCGTCTGGGAATTCGCTTGAATTCCTGAGAGTTAATAGCTGATGACTATTAGCTAATTTAATTAGCAGTTAACGGTTGGTAGTTTTGAACAACTGATAACTGACAACTGACAACAAACAACTGACAAAAAACAACTGACATGGCAGCAATCAGACCTGACGAAATTAGCAGCATTATTCGCCAGCAAATTGAACAGTACGACCAAGATGTAAAAGTCTCTAACGTCGGTACTGTTCTGCAAGTAGGCGACGGCATTGCCCGGATTTATGGCTTGGATAAAGCTATGTCTGGGGAATTGCTAGAATTTGCCGACGGCACCGTGGGCATTGCACTGAACCTCGAACAAGATAACGTGGGTGCCGTGTTGATGGGCCAAGGCCTCGGCATTCAAGAAGGTTCGGCAGTTACTGCTACTGGCAGAATTGCTGAAGTCCCCGTGGGTGAAGCAATGTTGGGACGGGTAGTTGATGCTTTGGCCCGTCCGATTGACGGCAAAGGAGAAATTAAAACTACTGAATCTCGCTTGATTGAATCTCCGGCGCCGGGGATTGTTTCTCGCCGTTCTGTTTACGAACCGATGCAAACAGGAATTACCGCTATTGATGCGATGATTCCGGTGGGAAGAGGACAGCGGGAACTGATTATCGGTGACAGACAAACCGGTAAAACTGCGATCGCGATCGACACAATCATCAACCAAAAATCGGAAAACGTGATCTGCGTTTACGTGGCGATCGGTCAAAAAGCTTCTACAGTAGCTAACATCGTCAACGTCCTGCAAGAAAAGGGCGCGATGGACTACACGATCGTAGTAGCAGCCAACGCTAGCGACCCCGCAACCCTGCAATACCTGGCTCCCTACACAGGTGCTAGCTTAGCCGAGTATTTCATGTACAAAGGCAAGCACACTTTGGTCATTTACGATGACCTTTCCAAACAAGCACAAGCTTACCGCCAAATGTCTCTGTTGCTGCGCCGTCCTCCCGGTCGCGAAGCTTATCCCGGAGACGTGTTTTACCTGCACTCTCGCTTGCTAGAACGCGCTGCTAAATTGAGCGACGATTTGGGCGAAGGCAGCATGACTGCTTTGCCAATTATCGAAACCCAAGCTGGTGACGTTTCGGCTTACATTCCGACGAACGTAATTTCGATTACCGACGGTCAAATCTTCCTTTCTTCGGACTTGTTTAACGCTGGTTTGCGTCCGGCAGTAAACCCCGGTATTTCGGTATCGCGGGTAGGTTCAGCGGCTCAAACTAAGGCGATGAAAAAAGTAGCCGGTAAGGTGAAACTGGAATTGGCGCAGTTTGAAGAACTGGCAGCATTTTCTCAGTTTGCTTCTGACTTGGATAAAGCTACTCAGAATCAATTGTCGCGCGGTCAGCGCTTGCGGGAACTGTTGAAACAGCCCCAAAGTTCGCCTCTGCCGATGAACGAACAAGTGGCTGTAATCTATGCCGGTATTAACGGCTATATGGATGACATCCCAGTGGAAAAAGTCAGCAAGTTTACTGTTGGTTTGCGCGACTATTTGCGGACTAGCAAGCCGAAGTACGGCGAAATTGTTCAAGGCGGAAAAGCCTTGACTGATGAAGCTGAGAAGCTGCTGAAAGAAGGTATCACTGAATACAAGCAAAGTTTCTTAGTTTCTGCGTAATTAGTCATTAGTCATCAGTGATTAGCGGGTGAAATTGTTAGGGACACGGCTCTTGGAGTGTCCCTAGATTAAGGACACGGCATTGCCCATTGGTGTCAACAAACACGTTAAACCCGCAGTCCGACAGGGGTTAAAACCCCTGTCTCAAAGCAAAAGTCCTCTGAAGAGGACTGAAGAATTTATTAGTCCTCTTCAGAGGACTTTCGCTATTAGACAGGGACTTCAGTCCCTGGCGGGCTTTCGGCTTAAGTTGACACGAATGGGCAGTGCCGTGTCCCTACGGTGGGTTAAAAAATGCCGTTTCTCGATCGCGCACAAGCTTAAAAATTGATGGCTGGGAACTAAGAACTCAGAATAAAAGCTAAGAAAAAAGGAGAAAGTTATGGCAAATCTGAAAACTATTCGCGATCGCATTAAGTCGGTCAAGAACACTAAAAAGATTACAGAAGCAATGCGCTTGGTGGCCGCTGCAAAGGTGCGCCGCGCTCAAGAACAGGTGACTGCTACTCGGCCTTTTGCCGATCGACTGGCAGAGGTATTGTACGGTTTGGCGGAACGCTTGCAGTTTGAAAACCTGGATTTGCCGCTGCTGAAAAAACGCGAAGTGCGATCGGTGGGACTGTTGGTAGTTTCGGGCGATCGGGGTTTGTGCGGCGGCTACAACAGCAACATCATCAGATACGCCGAAAATCGCGCTAAGGAAATCAAAGCTGAAGGCTTAGACTACAAATACGTGTTGGTAGGACGTAAAGCTACTCAGTATTTCCAGCGCCGCGAACAGCCGATCGATGCTACTTACGCTAACTTAGAACAAATTCCCACAGCACCGGAAGCGGCACAAATTGCTGACGAATTGCTTTCTTTGTTCCTGTCGGGAACTGTGGACAGAGTTGAGCTAATTTACACCAAGTTTGTATCGCTAATTAGTTCGCGTCCGGTAATTCAAACTTTGCTGCCCCTCGACCCCCAAGGTTTTGAAGTGCAAGACGATGAAATCTTCCGCTTGACGACGAAAGGCGGAGAGTTTCAAGTATCGCGCGAAAAGGTTGCTGCACCTACTAAGAAGAGTTTGCCCCGCGACATGATTTTCGAGCAAGATCCGGCGCAAATTCTGGATGCTCTTTTGCCATTGTATTTGAACAACCAATTGCTGCGGGCTTTGCAAGAGTCTGCTGCTAGCGAGTTGGCTGCGCGGATGACGGCGATGAACAATGCTAGTGAGAATGCTAGCGATTTGATCGGTAGTTTGACGCTAACTTATAACAAGGCGCGGCAAGCGGCAATTACTCAGGAAATCCTGGAAGTTTGCGGCGGTGCTGAGGCTTTGAACGGTTAGGTTAGGGTTGACAATTTGTTGATTTTATGGTATGCGTCTGGGGGAACTCAGGCGCTTTTTTTATTTATAAAGTTGTTACAATTGACCACAATGTACTAACAAAGCCAAACTCAAGATTTTTTGCAGAAACCGGGTTTATGAGCGTAAATCATAGCTAAATGACTTAAATTAACGCTCTGTAGCGTTTTTCGCGGAAAACGGCATTTTTTGCACTCTTGCATTAGTATGCACTAAGGCATATAGTTAAACTAATGCACCTGTATGCAAAAAGCTGGTTTTTAGGCAAACTACATAAAAATGTCAAAATGTATATGTTGTAAAGCCTTGAGCCTGTATGGATGAAAACAAGACTGTGGCTATTAGAGTAGAAATGCCGCCGGATCTGCGGAACCGATTTAAGTCGGCTGTTGCTAGGGACGGTAAAAATATGAGGGATGTTTTGCTGGAATTTATGGAGCAATATGTCATGAAGGCTGAGCAACCAAAAATAGAAGCAAGTCAAAACCAAAACAACACATAGCTGCTGTGTGCAGTGGTGGAGCGATCGCATACAGGGCATGACATTTAGTTTTTAAACTGTAAGGGAAGTCTGAAGTGAGGAGCGATCGCGTACCGAATCCAAAGCCAGAAAACGTACATCATGTTACAGATCCCGAACTCTGCGAAAAGATGGGCGAAAAATACCACTGGCGGTTAAAAGAAATCCGAGTAACTCGTAACACCCCCCCTGATGTGGCTTGCGTGTTTGACGGGGAACAAACCTCGTTTCAGGATATGTGGCAAGATTACCAAGATTAAAGGAAAGGGAGGAAAAATGGCAAAAAAAATCTGGATTGTCTACAAAACCGAAAGCATGAGTGCTCCGGGCTGGGAAGAACGTCAGCTTATGCCGAGGGGCGGTCTAACTAATATACTTTGGGAAAATTGGACTTGGGAAGAAAACCCAGAAATTCCTCAAGTAGGGGACAAAACCCGCGATTATGAAAATCTATCTGACCCCGGTAATGGAGTCACCCACGGGAAAGATGGAGATTGGGTAGTTACTCGCGTTCAGCAGTTTTTTGCTTCCGATACTGAGGAGCGAATTGTGGTGTGTTACTGTTCTTACCAACCTGTTACATCTGATTGGGAAGCGCTACAACAAAGCGAGTCTGTCAATCAGATGCTAGCAACTGTCGAGCAATATTGAGTGGATAATTAGTTCTTAAAAGCGATCGACTATTCCTGCACAATTTCCACCAAGTCTTCAATCATCACATCAAAGGTTCGGGCCAATTTGTGTATGGAAATGAAGTCAATGGTGGACACTCCCGGACAGCGGGCGTAGTGTCTGACGGTGCTGTAAATTACTCCCGATCGCTCTGAAACCTCTTTCAGCGTCCAACCTTTCTCAGCAGCGAATTCTCTGACTTTTAGCCTGACTAAACCCATACTTGACAAATGATGGTGTACCATCATAGGATAGTTTTATCCCAAAAAGCGATCGCCCCAAGGTCTGCACAACTGACGGTCGATCGCCGATTCAAATCCCTTGAAAAAGGATTTATCTATGATATTAGCCTGGTTTCAGCCAAAAGCTACTCTTTGACGACCTCAACCAAATCTTCCACCATCACGTCAAAAGTACGTGCCAACTTCAGCAGACAAGTAAAATCAACCATTGCCATTCCCGGAGAACGTGAATAGGTGGTGAGTGTGCTGTAAATGACTCCCGATCAGTCAGAAACCTCTTTGATCGTCCAGCCTTTCTCAGCAGCAAATTCTTTAACCCGCAATCTAATTAAACCCATTGACAGAAAACTAGATTTAGTTTAGGAGAATTTTATCGTAAAAAGCGATCGCTCACTCCTGCACAATCTCATACAAATCTTCGATCAACACATCAAAAGTCCTCGCCAACTTGTGCAAGGCTGTCACGTCAACTGTTGCTAATCCGGGCGATCGGGCATAGGTTCTCAGGGAACTGTACACCACTCCAGAGCGATCTGACACTTCTTTGAGCGTCCAACCCTTCTCGTCCGCAAATTCTCGAATCCGCAATTTAATTAAGCCCATAAGCTCTTGACAGATGATCTATATAGGTCAGATAATAATTTTATCGTAAAAAGCGATCGCCCCAACGTCTGGAAAACTTAAGACGATCGCCTATCAAAGTTCAAATCCCATCAACTGGGATTTATTAACCATCTGAAATTCCCCTCAAGTGGGATGTATCAACCATTTAAAATTCCCATCAAGTGGGATGTATCAACCATGTTAGCAAGCTTTCGACCAAAATCAACCCCCAGACACAGATTGAGCCGGTTTGTGACAAAAGAGGCGATCGCGCGGCTGCTGAAAATCAAGGTAGAACAAATATATCGCTTCGAGTGCTGGGCGCATATCCTGTACGTGCACGCCAAAGGCATGAGTCGGTTTGTCAGTTATGCCGACTTTCCGCCTGTTTTGGGAGTGGAATCGCCCTCTGGTTTAGATTTTGGTTATTGGAAGCGCCGGATAGCGAGTCAGAAAGAGAGACACGCGCCGGATTTTTGGGTGGATTTTTATGCGGATAGATTTCATCAAGCGGTTTCTGTTGTTGAATTGTTTGAGTGGGGGGAAATGGTGGGGGTGATTAAATTGATGTTGGGGGCGATCGGGCTGGAGTCGCTGCGAAAGGTTTACGCCCAAGAAAAATCTCTGCTGGAACATTTCTAAATTAGTCCTAGACGCAGGGGTGGTTAGAAACCGGGTTTTTTGCCCAGAAGATGCCATGCAGCCTGCAGATACGGTAAAAAACCCGGTTTCTGTGGTTTTGATCTGTCCAGGAATGTAAATGCTGTTGTTTCTCCTACGCCAAACCCTGCGATACAAACCCCGCCCAATTATAGGGACTGACAAACGGCAATTCTTGCCGACCAAGCCAATCTAATCGCAATCGCACATTTTTGACAATTTCTGCTTGCTGTTCTCCTTTTTGTTGCTGCTCAAAATAATCCTCTAAGTGCCGTTTATATTTAGCAGACAACTCATCCCCTGTCAAGTTGCGGAGATTCAATTGTGCTTTTCGTAGCGCTTCCGAACGGCTATTATGCTGCTTTTCCTGATAGTATAAAATGCAAAATAAAGCGGTTGCTAAATCATCCACAGCCCACAAGGTACTGACCACATTTCGCGCCCCCGCACAGAGGAAACCGCTAGCAATGGAGAGCGGATCGTCGGTAATTTGGGTAAAAGTTAAATTAGTTTCGCAGCAGGATAGGAACACTTCAGCTAAGTCGGTAAATCTCCAAGTAAAAACACGACCGAGGTTGATATCGCCATCAAATAAATGCAGTTTTGATTCTAGGGAATTATTCAGATCGGCACTGGCGTGATGGCTGGAATGGAGGACTTGCACTTGGTTGAGTAAGTTGTGATAGTTGCCGATCGTCGCTTGCTGATATTGGAGGCGGGAATTTTTATCAATTTGGTGCATGGTTGCCAGGGTTTCGCACTCGTAGCCAGTGAAAACGAGGTCGCCTGTGGCATTTTCGACGATTCCCATTGTCGCAGGTTTGAGGTTGCCTCGCTGGTGGCAAAAGTTGAGTATTTGGCAACTGGGAACGATGCGGATGCGGAATTTATCGCTGAGGTATTCGGGTTGTTTTTGGGGCGGGGTTTTGGCAGGGGTGAGGGTGGGCTTGCTGAGAGGTTTTAAGCCGCGTGTTCTGTCGGAGGGTGTATTGCTGTGGGGAATGGGACTGTTATTTAAAGGTAAGGCAGCAAAGGGCATTTGATGCAGGTACAGGTGAGGGATGATAATCAGTTCTTTGATGCCGTTGAGATGTTGGGAAATTAGTTGATTAATTTGCAGGCGGTTAGCGAGTTCTGGGAGAAATTCACCCATTTGATTTTGCCATGCGATTGGCTTTTCTTTATAGGGCTTTAACCAGTTGTCGATTAGCCAACCCTGCAAAGTTTCATATCCTTGTCCTTCGCAGGTGTGGAGTTGGGTTGATTGATTTTGACGCAAGATGAAAATGTGGATATGCTCATCAGTGGTGTAAAAATTGAGGATGGCGGTTTCGGCATCGGGAATTAAGGCTTGCATCTGGTCGAAACTGAGGGGGGCTGGTTGCAATTGAGCCGCCAAAACTTGGTCTTTGCTGCGAATTTTTAGCCAAGCTTTCTGTTTTTCATCTTCTAATTCTTTAATTTTTTCGATGATAGCGTCGCCGTTGGGGATTGGTTGGCGAGTGGCGGTGATCGCTTTTGTACCGTCATTTTCTGAAATACGCAAGCGATCGCTTTGTTGTTGCAGGCGATAGTATTCTTCGACTTCTGGGGGAATTTCGCCTTGGGGGTAGAGGTCTTTGCTGGCGAATAAGTCGGCGAGGTGGCGCGATCGGGAACGATCGGCGGTTTCGACGGCTCGATCGTATTGTTTGAGGTTGATGTAGCATTGGACGGCGTTGGCGTAAACGGAGATGGCTTCTTTAATAATTTCTTGGCGGCGTTTGTCGGTGGTTGAGCCTTTGCGGAGTTGTTCGACTGCTTTTATGGCGGGTTCGTATCCTTCTAATGCGAGATGCCAGTCGCCTTGGGTAAAGCCGATGTTGCCAAGGTTCCGACCTGCTTTTAAGCATTCGGCTGGCATGGTTTTGGGAGTTGCAATTTTGAGGGAGTCTCGATAGTTCTTAATAGCTTTCTCTGTTTCCTGCAATCGGCGGTAAACGATGCCGATGTTGTTAAGAGAATTCGCTTCCCCTTGACGGTTTTTGATTTCCCGTTCAATAGCTAAAGACTGTTCGTGATAATCAATCGCTCGTTCATATTCTCCCAGAGAATGGTAAGCAATGCCTAAACCTGCGAGAGAACTTGCTTCCCCTTGACGGTTTTTGATCTCCTGAAAAATGGCTAAAGACTGTTCGTAGAAAGCGATCGCTCGTTCAATTTGTCCTAAAGAATAGTAAGCATTACCTAAAGCTGCTATAGAACTTGCTTCCCCTTGACGGTTGTTGATATCCTGAAAAATTGCTAAAGATTGTTCGTGATAATCAATCGCTCGTTCATATTCTCCCAGAGAGTCGTAAGCAGTGCCTAAACCTCCCAGAGAACTTGCTGCCCCTTGACGGTTTTCGATCTCCTGAAAAATGGCTAAAGACTTTTCGTAGAAAGCGATACCTCGTTCATTTTGTCCCAGAGAGCGGTAAGAATTGCCTAAACTTCCCAGAGAACTTGCTTCCCCTTGACGGTTTTTGATCTCCTGAAAGATGGCTAAAGACTTTTCGTGGAAAGCAATCGCTCGTTCATATTCTCCCAGAGAGTCGTAAGCAGTGCCTAAACCTCCCAGAGAACTTGCTTCCCCAAAGCGGTTTTTGATTTCCCGACTAATAGCTAAATGCTGTTCGTGGAAACTGATCGCTCGTTCATATTCTCCTAGATAGTAGTAAGCAATGCCTAAACCTCCTAGAGAACTTGCTTCCCCTTCGCCGTATTTAATTTCCCGACTAATGACTAAAGACTTTTCGTAGACAGCGATCGCTTGTTCGTATTCTCCCAGAGAACAGTAAGTAATGCCTAAATTTCCGAAAGAACTCGCTTCCCCTTGACGATCGTGAATAGCTTGATAAATGATAAGGGATTGTTGCCAACATTGAAAAGCGGCGAAAATGTGGCTAATGTAATATTGCTCGGTGCCCCAATTTAATAAAATATCGCCTGTCTGTTTTCTGATTGCCGTTGGCTGATGATCGTTACCGAGAAACTTACCCAATTCTAAGGCAATGTTAGTTAAAAAATTAGCCTCATTTTGGTTGCCATCATCAAATTGTTTGGCAACTGCGATTATCGTTGCCAAAAGTCCGGGATCGAGTAAGTCGGAGTGTGCGTTTAAGATTTGCGATTCTTCCCCTTTAGAAGATTTGAGCAGTTTTTGGATGAGTTGCCAATAGGCGGCACTGCGATTTTCGTACATGGTTGTTTTCCTCTCTTATCTGTAATTTTTTTTAGGGTTCCCAACTCCAATTAGGCCGTTTCCACCACCTCAAAACTTTGATAAAAAACTTTCCAACTCTCTTGTTTTTCCAACTGTTCAAATAACTCCTTAAGACGTTCAGCATTCCACACAGGTATATCTTCATCTTTACAGGGAGCCAACCAATCTAAATTTAAAGGACTCTCGACTGCAATTGCTAAAAATTCTTCCTTCCCTAGTTCTTCAAAAGTAAACATTTCTTTATTATCATCTGCCACAGAACCCTCTTGAGGCAGCGTCATCGGTGGTTGATTCACACCATTAGGTGCATATCCCAAAGATGGACAGAGTATATATTTCATCTCAGCACTGCGATACAACAAAAGCATTTGATAGTTAGGATATGCCAAATCAACCCTCATCGACAACGGCTGATTAATTGGAATTGTGGGGTCAATTTTTCGTGCAGAAGACCGAGGCGATAGCGGCTTAAGTGCTCTAGTACCAACTCCCACTGATGCCATTTCCTGCTCAGTTAAAAACTGTATCCAATCGGGAGCCGTTTTAGCTTGTTTCTTTAAAATCTCCCAACCATTAATATCAAGCCACCGCAGGTATTTATGATTCCACAGCCACTTATAAGCCTCTTTCCAAGGACTAAATTTTATGTGACTCTCTTGCTCTTCTTTTCCTTTAAGTGTCCCCCCGGCTTTAAGATTTAACAACGCCTCAATATTCACGCCATCCGCTTTCATCTCCTCTCCATATTTTTGAGCGATTACCTCAATCACCTTCCGAATGGTTTGATTTATTTTCTCTTTGCAATAAACTGGTAAATCATCGCCCATTAGTTTAGCAATTTCTTTATTAGTGCTTACTCTGTTATCCGGGTGATTGTCCGGGGCGAATCGCCGAAGAAAACAAGCCTTCTCCTCACTCAGGTTTCCAGGAAATAGCCATTCAGCGATTTGGTTTTGAAAATTTTGCTTAAGATTCATACATCCACTGCCATAACTCAGCCTTATCAGCTTATCTTAGCAACCTTGTCTCTAGCTAGCAACTCCTTAGCGCAAGTCATTATTTAAAATAATTTGCCATAATTTGACATTATTTGAAATTATTTAATCACTTAAAATCCTCATTTATTATCACCAACAATTATCTGAAATTAACTAGACATCATTTGGGAGTGGGTGTCATGGTAAAGACATCCCAAACATACCTATGAAAAAGATGCCAACACAAGCGCAAAAAAGATTCAATCCCTACGCCACTGTAACTGGGATTGCCGAAGTTTTAGCAACCGAAAAAGATTGCCTACACGCATTATGGCAACGAACTCACTATCAATTTGAAAAACAACCGAGTACCTATGACCCCTCAGAACATGAAGAAAAGCTGATTCAACGAGCAGTACAACTGCAAAAAGAAGGCTTCACCGTCTATGTGGAAAATCAAAATTCCTTCAAATATAAAGGTCAAACCTTTGATATCTGCGTTGCCGGCAGACCAGACATTATTGCTATCAAAGATGATTGGGCTGTTGTCGAAGATATCAAAACGGGCAAGCGCAAAGATTCACATAAAATGCAAGTGCTTCTCTATATGTCAATGTTGCCCTTTGCGCCGGAAACTAAAAATCTGTTTAAAGGTCACATTCCGCACGGTCGCTTAGTTTATGGAGATGGCATTTTAGATATTCCCAAGTGGTATGTTAATGAGCAATTTAGACAGCGTTTGCAGCAGTTAATCGCCATGCTTTGTAATTCTCAACCTCCCAACCCAAAACCTAGCGATTGGGAATGTCGCTATTGTAAAGTTCCCTCTGCGTGCTGTTCTGTAAAAATGAGCCGAGGAACTGATTTATTTGCATAAGTCGATCGCCGGAAATACCCGTAATGCCGACAACCGACAGGTTAAAAGCTGCCGCTATTAGAAGCAAGTCAGCCTACGTTGCTCAGCCTGACGGCGTTACAGTATAATTTCTGCTGTGTCGGTCAAAGTGCGATCGCCCTTGCAGATCAGCCATAATAGTAACAAGTGAATTTTGTAAAAACGAGGAAATAACTATGGTCACTGCCACCATAATATCAGACAATTTAGCTCTAGAAGAGTTCACGGTCGCTCCGCCCGATAACATGGAATTGGTAGACGGCCAACTTGTGGAGAAAAATGGCATGACACTAAAGACGGGTAAAATTCAGTTAAGCCTGGGGGAAGCTTGGAAAAATTACAAAGATTCTAGCGGACAAGGGGGAGAAGCTTATGTCGAAGTTCCTTGCCGCACTAACCGACAAATTCGCCGCCCCGATGTCGCTTATCTCACACCCGAATTAGTTGCACAATTTGGCAATCTTGCCACTTTACCCCAAAGTTTCCCTTTAGTTGCCGAAATAGTTTCACCCACCGACATCGCTGAAGATGTCTTTCTCAAAGCACAGGAATATTTAGAATCTAGCTGTCAGGAAGTTTGGCTAGTTTTTCCCGAAAGTCATTTAATATTTGTCATGACTCAAAATCAAATATTGACATTTCGATCCGGCGATACCGCCAGCACCCAACAAATCCTGATCGGTTTTAGCATTGATGTCGATGGATTGCTAGGTTAAACTAAATTATGAAATCCGAAACTCAGTAGGTTGGGTTGAGTTTACGAAACCCAACAATTTCTGGGATTTGTTGGGCGGAGCATTTAGCGGAGGGTTCGCTGTCGCGGTTCCTGAGCGGAGTCGAAGGGCTACGCAACTACTATTTATGACCAAGAAAGGGAGTCAAACAAAATGACAACTATCCAATCAATAACAACTGCAATAACATCTCTTTATGAACAGGATTTTTATCTGTGGTTACAGACAACAATCAACTTATTAAAAGAGGGAAAGTTTTCTGAAATAGATTTAGAGAACTTACTAGAGGAACTGGAAAGTATGGGGAGAAGCGATAAGAATGCTTTGAAAACTAATTTGAGGGTACTTTTAATGCACTTACTTAAGTATAAATATCAGCCAGAAAAACGAACAAATAGTTGGGTGTACACCATTCGTGAACATCGTCAACGCATCCGAGATACCTTCAAAACAAGTCCTAGTTTATATCGTTTTTTTGAAGAGATTTTTAATGAATCTTATCAAGATGCTAGGGAATTAGCCGCAGATGAAACAGGTTTATCTATTCAGATATTTCCCCCAGAGTCTCCATTTACTGAAGAAGAAGTTCTTAATCCTGATTTTTTACCGCCTGACAGCGAGCAGCCTGAAAATCCTGAAAATATTGAATAATTGAATCAGATATCCTTTCCACTGGTTCTGAAATCAAATTGCTACAATATATTTAATACTCCCCTGTCCCCCTCGGCTCGGACTTGGTTTATAGAGCCTCCGAATTCTATTCGGTGGTATTTAATCCAGATTCGATATCCCACCATTATCGGAGCAAACCGCCATGTCAGACGACTTTTCCTTAGACGAGCTTTTAAATAGAAGTTACTACGCCTTCAAAGACGCAGAAAACCAAGTGGGACAGTGCAATGTTTTAGTCATCGGCAAAACTGGTGTCGGCAAAAGTACCCTAATAAATTCCGTTTTTCGCCAACGCTTAGCAGAAACCGGAGTCGGCCGCCCCATAACTCAAGGCATTCGCCAATATACCAAACCAAATTGCCCAATTACAGTCTACGATACTCCCGGACTCGAACTCAATGCCGAACAAATTAAAGTTATTCAATTAAACGTTGCTAAACTAATTGAAGACCAAAGACTCCTGCACCCAAAAGAACACATTCACGTCATCTGGTACTGCATCAATCACAGCGCCAATAGAATAGAATCTGTAGAAGAAAGCTGGCTAAAAGAAATGGAAGTCAAAGACGTACCAGTGATTTTAGTGCTGACTCAGACGACATCTAAAAAGCCTAGCGAGTTTTTCAAGCAACTGGAACACATGAATTTGCCAGTCAGTCAAATCATCCCCGTCATGGCTGAACCTGAAGAAATTGATGAGGATTATACAGTAAAATCTCACGGTTTAGATAAGTTGGTAGATGCAACTTTTCAACTGCTGCCGGAAGTAGCTAAAAAAGCTTTTGTTAAAGAACAAATTGCTAATATTGCGCTCAAATCAGATATGGCATTTAAGTATCTAAGTGCTTATGTTGCAGGTTCTGCAATTGTCGGTGCGACTCCTGTACCGTTTGCTGATGCGCCGATTTTGATGACGATGCAAACGGCAATGATTGCTAATATTACTGTAATTTTTGGAATGCCCTTTGATAAGGGGTTTATTTCGGCGATGCTGTCTGCTATTAGTGGCGCTGGTGGGGTGACTGCTGTTGGCAGAAGTATTGTTACTAATTTGATTAAAATGATTCCTGGTGCGGGTACTGTTGTCGGCGGTGCTATCTCCGGTGCAACGGCAGCAACTCTCACGCTTGCCCTCGGTTTGGCTTACATTGAAGTGCTTAAAGCTTATATGAAAGCTCAAATTAATGGGGAACAACTTTCTTTGCAGCAGTTGACAAAGATGTTTGTGGATTTTTATAAGGATTATGCTAGTTCTGGGCGTAAAACTTTGAAGGATGAGAAACAGGATCAACCTAAACCACCCAATCAAATTAATATTGAGTAAATAGGGCATAGGGCATGGGGCATGGGGCATAGGGAATAGGTTATTTTTTTACTCCAACTGAGATATTGCACCATTCTCAATAAGCCTTTTATGAACAGGCAAGATGCCTGTTCCACAAAGATATTGATTTTCTTGTGGAACAGGCCGGAAAGCCTGTTGCTGAAAAGGGTGCAATATCTCAGTTCCAATTACCAATTACCAATTACCAATTACCAATTACCAATTACCAATTACCAATTACCAATTACCAAAGATTGCTATAATTTAGTTAATTCTGCAAAAGGGAGTAAATGGCTATGGTAATGACAGCCGTTTTATCAGACAATGTTTCTCTAGAAGACTTTATAGCCAGTCCCGCCGATGATATGGAATGGGTGGACGGGCAAATCGCGGAGAAAAATGGCATGACAGTAAAACACAGTCGAATCCAATCTAGACTAGATTATTCTTGGAGAAGTTATAAGATATCTAGCGGACAAGGCGGCGAAGTGTATACAGAAGTTCCTTGTCGTACTGACAGGCGAGTGCGCCGTCCTGATGTAGCTTATCTGACTCCTGAACTTGTTACTGAATATGGCGAGGTTCCTACTTTGCCTCAAAGTCCGCCGTTAATTGCAGAAATAGTTTCTCCTACTGATATTGCGGAAGAGATTTTTCTTAAAGCACAAGAGTATTTAGATTCTGGTTGTCTGGAAGTTTGGATAGTTTTTCCAGAAAGTCGCTGGATAATGATAATGACTCAAACTCAAAAGTTAACTTTTAACCTGGGTTCTACCGTCAGCACTCAGCTAGTGCTGCCGGGTTTTAGTCTTGCGGTTGATGAGTTGTTGGCTTGAAGGCAAAAAATTAATTAGGTATAAGTGCTTTGTGGCACAGTTCCGCCGTGAGGCTTGTAATAATTTGTGAAATAGTGATTGACAAAATGCCACTCGCTCGCCCAGCCAATTAATAAAAAAATTTATCAATAAAAAATGCAGTTGTAAAATTGCACAAAATCACAAACAGCGGTAAAATACTGATTGCTTTGTTTCCAAATCTAGCGTAAATTCCAATTGGGGAATTAAAACCAATAATTGATATATGTCTAAGACTTACACTGTTGAATTGATCCACCAAGGCACTACCTATACCGTAGAAGTACCCGAAGATAAACAAATTCTCCGCGCCGCCAACGCCGCCGGCATTGAGTTGCCGAGTTCATGCAATGCGGGGGTTTGTACTACTTGCGCTGCTAAAATTATTGAGGGTCAAGTCGATCAAGTTGATGGCATGGGCGTTAGTCCCGAACTTCAGGCAGAAGGTTATGTGTTGCTGTGCGTTGCTTATCCCCGATCGAACTTGAAGATAGAAACAGAAAAAGAAGACATTGTGTACGATCGCCAATTCGGTAAATCCTAGCACTAAGCTAAAATTGACCTAAGTACCGTTAGCGGTAAAACCACTATGGATCGCCCTATGACTACCCATTTCATTTCCGCAGAAGTTGACCTCCACGATACCGCCGAGCAACTGCACTCGGCTATTGAAATTGAACTGCAAAAGCACGGGGAACCCCTGCGGTGGGCCGTCACAGACGTGGATGTCGATCGGCAAAAGGCTGTGGTAGAAGGCTACGTGCTCGTAGAAGCATCCCCCACAACACCGTGAACCCCCGCCCTTTGACAGTGGTTTTGATAGTCCCCACAGGCGTTGGAGCCTCGATCGGGGGGTTTGCAGGAGATGCGCTGCCCGTGGCTAGGGCGATCGCCCAAATTTCAGACACCCTGATCACTCACCCCAACGTCCTCAACGGTGCTCAACTTTATTGGCCGATACCTAACGCTCTCTACGTTGAAGGTTATGCCCTTGACAAATTTGCGGCCGGATGCTGGGGACTGCAACCGGTACATCAAAATCGCATCGGCTTAATCCTAGATTCCGCGATCGAACCAGAATTGCAGTTGCGGCACTTGCAAGCGGCTGATGCAGCGAGAGCTACATTGGGCTTGAATATAACAGATTGTGTTTTAACCGATCGCCCCCTGCAAGTAGAATTGCGTATTTCTGAATCAGGGGCATCCTGGGGGACGATCAGCAATCCCGACAGTTTATTGCGCGCAGCCGAAAAATTAATCACACAAGCAAGAGTAGAGGCGATCGCAGTTGTAGCCAGATTTCCCGACGATGAAGGCAGCCTCGCCCTCGAAAACTACCGCCGCGGCAAAGGAGTTGACCCCCTCGCCGGCGCGGAAGCTGTGATCAGCCACCTCGTCGTCAGGACGTTTAAAATCCCCTGCGCCCACGCCCCCGCGCTGTCTGCGCTTCCCCTCGATCCGCACCTGTCCCCGCGATCAGCTGCTGAGGAAATCGGCTATACTTTCCTACCTTGTGTGCTTGCCGGCCTCAGCAAAGCTCCCCAATTGGTAGCGCCAGAAAGCCAGCAGCACAATCAATTATCAATTACCGCTGATCGAGTCGATGCGGTGGTGATACCCGCCACAGCCTGCGGCGGCAGTGCTATTCTGAGTTTGAGTGGGCGATCGTCCGTACAAATCATCGCTGTCGGGGACAACAAAACCCAGATGCAGGCGACTCCAGAAAAACTCGGAATCAAAGCTTTGCAGGTAAACTCATATTTAGAGGCGATCGGAGTTTTGGTCGCTTTGCGAGCCGGCATCAGTCCAGCTTCCTTGGGTGCAGACATCTCCCCCCTGCGTTGTTTGTCTGACTCAACAAAACAAATCTAAAATCTCAAACCTCAAATCTAAAAGTGATTAAGTGGCAGAAAAACTTCCCGGAAATCCTGAAATTGAACCCTTGACGCGCACCCAAGTTTTAGTAGCAATGGGCGTGACAGCAATTATGTTGCTGGCGGTAGCTAAATTGTGGTTACTATTTGGATCGGTATCGCTTTTGCCAGTCAAATTGATAGGAATGGACTTGCTCAAAGGATTTGCGCTCGGACTGGCAATTACAGGCGGCAGTGCGATCGTTTATCACCTCTGGCCCGGTTATCGCCGGAGTGCGGATGTTTACTTGGAAGTAGTGCTCAAACCTTTGTTTTGGCCTGATTTAATTTGGCTGGGACTCCTGCCGGGACTTAGCGAAGAATTGCTATTTCGAGGCGTGATGCTGTCTGCTTTGGGATTGAATGTTACCAGTTTAGTTTTATCGAGTTTTTGTTTCGGCATTCTGCACTTGGGAGCCCTGGATCAGTGGCCTTATGCTGTTTGGGCAACGGCTGTCGGATTGCTGTTGGGTTACAGTGTTTTAGCTACTGGGAATTTGTTAGTGCCAATTACGGCTCATATCTGCACAAATTTGATTTCTAGCTGTGTTTGGAAGTGGGAACACAATCTGGTGAAGCGTTAGCTCGATCGCAATTCCAAAGTGATTGAAATCGCGCCTGGGCGGAATATATAGCAATAAATGCCAAGGCGCAAGGGGGTTTTGAGATTGAAGGAACCGCGAAGACGCGAAGGGCGCGTTCGGCGAAGCCGTTCCCGAAGGGTAGGGAGAGGAAGAGTTCACAGAGGTGAAAAGGTTTTAACCGCCGAGTTTTATCTGTGTTAAGGCAGTTTGTAGCTGCTCGATCGCACAATCAATTCACCTTGACTGGGGTTACGACTGAAAATAAAAGCTCCTTCTTGAGTTTCACCACTTGACAAAAAATCAATTTGCTGGTCGCCGGATTCTACAACTTCACCGTTGACGCGCAATTCGGCACTAATTTGCACTGATTCTGCCGTTTCGCCGCCCGTGTTTGTCACTGTAAACGGTACATAAAATTGCCCTTGAGTTTCACGAATAGGCGTGTTCCGAGTGACAGAAATAATCGGAGGTTCGTCTTTTTTAGTCACCCAGTTGTAGATTACGAGTCCGGTGAGGGTAAAAAGGATCAAGCAGGCGATCGCAAATGTCACCCATTCAGCAGGAGTTCTTTTTTCTTGCTGTTCGTTATTACTTTCACTCATACCGCCAACCTCCCCGCCGCGCCCCCAATAGTCGCCGGCAATCCCAATACTAACGTATAGTTCAACCAAATCGACCACGGGTCGTCAAAACTGAGTTTGTGGAAGAAAAACATCATAAATGCAGAAGCCGCCAGCGACACTAAATAGGCCATGACAGTTTCGCTGAGGGGACGCTGAAAAATCCCTTGCTGCTGCTGTCTTTTTGCTTGATAAGTAAAGCCTGCTACAAATACAATACCGTAGGAAATTAGCAGCGAAGCGGCGATAATTGCTAATTGCGTAGGTGGCGAAATACCGGCCGCTAGCATGGGAATTTCGTCAGTTGGGGCGATGTTGAAAGCTATGATCATCGCGCCGATTAAAGTAGCGCCGATATCTGCTACAGTTGGATTGATGCTAGGTTCCTTTTCGCTGTCTGAGCTTTGATAGCGATCGCCGCTCAAGAAACCGCTTGCCAGGGCAACTCCCAAGGAAAACGGTAGGCCTTCAAATATGATTTTTCCCAAAGTTTCTTGCAGCGGAGTCTCCGGGGTAATTTCCCTGAGCAAAAATAGGACAAAAGCCGCACAAACAATGCCAATGGCGATCGCTTCTACGGTATCGATTGCAGCATCTAGCCAGCGGATGTCCTTAGTTTTGCGAAAACCCTCCGTGCGAGTCAACAAGAAAACGACGAGAAAAGTAGTTGCGATCGCGATCGACATTTCCGCTGGTTTAGTATACGAACCAATCCACCAAACCTCCATCGTATAAAGCAGGGGAATCCCGAACAAAAAGCCGCCAGATGCACCTCGAATGATGTCGTTTAGTTCATTTGACCACTGATTTTTACGTCTTTTTGATTTTTTCATGTTTGATTGAAAATGCACCTCAAAAAAGGCAATCTCTAATTTGACATATTTCAAGTGTTATCGTATATAGCATCTGCACTCAACTTTGTGCATAAGCTATTAAAAATTCCTCTCTAGAAATTCCCACCTGAGTACAAATTGCTCTCAGTGTCCCTGATTTTATTTGATCGTGGTTAGGCATTACTAACGGAGTCTCCGTGCCATCCTGATTCTCTCGCACCATGACAATATGTTCGCGTTCTCTAATAATCCGAAAACCCAACAACTGAAAGGTTCTGATGACTCGTCTTTTAGAAGCATCGACAGGAAACTTTGACATTAAATAGCCACCTCTGCTTCTACTAAAAAAGTCTCGATCGCAGGTGATTCGTTTTCCATTGTTTCTTTGCCAAATACTTCCATGTAGCAGCGAATAGCTGACTTGACATCAGCTAAGGCTTCTTCATAGGTGTCACCTTCACCAACTACGGCACCTTTGATGCCAAGGGGATAGGCTACATAACCATCGGAATGTTTTTCAATGATGATTCTAAATTGTTTCATCTTCGCCTCTTTATTTTTAAACTAACTTACTTCACCACACCCGCGCGATCGCATAAGCATCAAAAATAGCATCAACACTCAAAATCGGTATCTGTTGGGCCATAGATTGTGCAATTATCAGCCTGTCAAATGGATCGCGGTGATGCAAAGGCAGTGAAGCCACAACCTCAATGTGCTGGAGATTAATCTCCAGTAGTCCGATATTGCTAACAGTGAGTTGCTGTCCGACAAACTCCATAAAAGGCAGACTAAAGTTTAGCCTGCCTATGCTGTGCTTAATCGCCATTTCCCAAATGCTAGCTATACTGACTAGCTTCTCGTTATTTTCATCCTCAATTAGCAGTTTGACATGGGCGCTAAGTCTAGGGTTGTCCGTGACATACCAAATGAAAGTATGAGTGTCCAACAACAACCTCATTCCATATACTCCTTAAACTCTTCTAGCGGTTCGTCAAAATCATCGGACATCCAAACCATTCCTTTAGCACTCCCAGCTTTGGATGGCCAGCGCTTCTTATTAGCTGACGGTATTCCTACCAATTTTACAACAGGCTGGTTATCTTGAGTAATCGCAACTTCTTCGCCTCTCATCGCCGCTGCGATTAATTCCAGAAGCTTTTCTTTGGCCTCAATAATGTCTACTTGATACATACTTCGTGCCTCCTTACTCTCAATTTTCCACATCACCATTCTAACTCAATTAAACAAATCCTCTGCCTCCACATCAACAGACTGTAATTCCATATCACCCGACTGCAACTGAGCCGGTGTAGCAGGAATCGCTGCAATTATTGCATCGATTACCTTCGCCACCGGAATAATCTCCATTCCTAACTCCGGCACCGGTTGATTCTTAGGAATAATCGCCCTTTTGAACCCCAACTTAGCCGCTTCCCTTAGCCGCAACTCTAATTGGGAAACTGGCCGCACCTGTCCCCCTAAACCCACTTCCCCAAGCAAAACAGTGCGTGCATCAATTACCCGATCGCGAAAACTGGCCACAACGGCGATCGCAACTGCCAAATCCGCCGCCGGTTCATCCACTTTCAACCCGCCCACCGTCGCCAAAATCACATCTAATTTAGATAAAGGAATCCCCACCCTTTTCTCCAAAACAGCTAAAATTTGCTGCAATCTAGCATTGTCCACACCAGTAGTAGTGCGGCGCGGGGAACCGAAACTTGCAGGGCTAACTAACGCCTGAATTTCCACTAAAATCGGTCGAGTTCCTTCGCAAGTAACAGTCGTCGAAGTACCAGGAGAAAATTCATCTCTATTCCCTAAAAACAACTCCGACGGATTATCTACTTCTCGCAAACCGTTGGCTACCATTTCAAAAACACCGATTTCGTGAGTAGCGCCAAAACGGTTTTTCATCGATCGCAAAAGTCGATGAGAAGCAAAGCGATCGCCCTCAAAATACAGTACAGTATCTACCAAATGTTCCAAAACCCTCGGCCCCGCCAAAGCTCCATCTTTCGTAACGTGACCGACAATAAATAAAGTAATATTTTCCCTTTTCGCAACCTGCATCAAAGCAGAAGTACATTCCCGCACCTGAGCCACCGAACCCGGAGCCGATGTTAAACTAGCAAAATAAATAGTTTGGATGCTGTCAATCACCGCCACATTCGGTTTCAGCGCTTCCAACTCCCGCAAAACAACTTCTAAATCCGTCTCTGGAAGCAAATAGAAATTCTCCGCTGAATTGTCCTCGGAATCCTTTTTAGCTTCCCCGTTACTGCCAGATTTATGCCCGCCGTTGCTTGACAATTCAACCGGATTAGCCACACCCAAACGCTGCGATCGCAACTTCACCTGCTGGCCGGACTCCTCCGCACTGACATACAGTATCCGATCCTTGCGGGCCAACATATTCGCCACCTGCAACAGCAGCGTCGATTTCCCGATTCCCGGTTCCCCCCCAATCAACACCAGCGAGCCCGGAACAATCCCGCCTCCCAAAACTCGATCGAGCTCCCCGTAACCAGAAGGCCAGCGAGACTGAGTTTGGTCGGAAATCTGCGATAATCTGAAAGATACCCTGGGTTGACCCTTCGACTTATCAGGGGGCGAACCGCCCACTGTCTTAGTTGTCACCCCTGTTAAACCAGCCCGCGGCACACCAACAGTAGGTTGTTCTAACTGCTCGTCAAAAGAATCCCACTTCTGACAGCTAGGACACCTGCCAAAATATTGTGGTGAATCATAGCCGCATTCCCGACAAATATATTGTATTCGAGGCTTAGGCATTGTTTACTATGATAAATAGTCACCCTAACATTTAGAAAAGTCTGAGTTAAAGCAATTATCAAGCTTTCAGACCGATACCCACACATGATTCAATTTGTGTCTTCTATGATAGGGTACAAAAAATTAACATTATCTGAAATGTAACTTAAGGAGTGCTCGGTAACTTGGAAAACCATAAAGAAAAAATTCTGGTAGTCGATGACGAAGCCAGTATCCGCCGCATTCTGGAGACTCGCCTTTCCATGATTGGCTACGATGTCGTCACCGCTGCTGACGGCGAAGAAGCTCTCGAAACATTTCGCAACACCGAACCCGACTTAGTGGTTTTGGACGTGATGATGCCGAAGCTAGACGGTTACGGCGTCTGTCAGGAGTTGCGAAAAGAGTCAGACGTGCCTATCATCATGCTAACTGCTTTGGGAGACGTAGCCGATCGCATCACCGGTTTAGAATTAGGTGCCGACGATTACGTCGTCAAACCTTTCTCTCCCAAAGAACTTGAAGCCCGCATCCGTTCGGTACTGCGGAGGGTTGACAAAAACGGAGCATCGGGCATTCCCAGCTCTGGAGTCATCCACGTCACCAATATTAGGATTGACACCAACAAGCGCCAAGTTTACAAAGGCGACGAACGAATTCGCCTCACGGGCATGGAATTCAGCCTGTTAGAACTGCTTGTCAGCCGTTCTGGAGAGCCTTTTTCGCGATCGGAAATTTTGCAGGAAGTGTGGGGATACACGCCAGAACGCCACGTAGACACCCGCGTAGTGGACGTTCACATCTCCCGGCTTAGGGCGAAGTTGGAAGACGACCCCAGCAATCCCGAATTAATTCTCACCGCCCGCGGCACCGGCTATCTCTTCCAGCGAATTGTCGAAATTGGAGAAGTAGGATAAAGTCACTTGGCAGTTGGCAGTTGACGGTTGACGGTTGACGGTTGACGGTTGACAACCAACAGTCAACAGTGAACAGCCAACAGTGAACAGTCAACAGTGAACAGCCAACAGTGAACAGCCAACTGACAAATGACTAAATCTGATCCCAATAAAGTTTTGCGGCAATTGCCCTTAGTTGCAGGAGGGTTAGCAGGTACGCTGCTAATGGTCAACCGCTTGCTGACAGAGCAAATTACAGATTCTCAAGCTCGATCGGACGCTTTGGGAGTAATTATCAGCGCTTTGCTGATTTTAACAGGTTTGCTGTGGCAGCAGGTGCAAGCGCGATCGCCCGATTCCGTAAAACTTATCGGCGAAGAAGGTTTTGAATTTGCGCCGGATTTGCCGGAGGCCGTGAAAATAGAATTAGCCTGGGCGTCGCGTTTGCTGTTGACAAATACCGCCACAAGGTCGATCGTAATTGTGTATCAGGGAAAAGTTCTATTGCGGCGCGGTATTTTAGGCATCAATCCCGAAGTCAAACCAGGGCCGATATTGCAGCGAGTGCTCGACAAAAATAAACCAGTTTATTTAGTAAATCTTAATATTTACCCCGGCAAAATTGAATTTGACTATTTGCCAGAAAATACTCAAGGAGTTATCTGTCAGCCGATCGGCACCCAAGGCGTTTTAATCTTAGGTGCTAACGCGCCCCGCAGCTACACAAAACAAGATGAAAACTGGGTTGAAGGCATTGCCGACAAACTAGAAAATACCATCAATCGATTTTAGATTTTAGATTTTAGATTTTAGATTTTAGATTGTGGATTGTGGATTTTAAATTTTAGATTGTGGATTTTAGATTAGGGATTTTAGATTAGGGATTGTGGATTAGGGATTGTGGATTAGGGATTGTGGATTGCACAATGCCAGCCCGCGTCAAGGTGCGATCTTCTTCGAGGGCTGCGCTAACGACGAATTTGCCTCATTCTCGGTGTTGGCTATCGGCAATAAACAAGATTTATTACCGATATCTTTTGAAAAGAAGAAGAGCCAGCGCTGCCCCCAACGAAATTTCCAGGGTTTGAGGGTCTTCTTAACCACCAAGACGCGGGCTGCGTGTACAGGGCGCATCTTAGTCCTCAACAAGACTCTCCGGGTGCGCTAGGCGCACCTTAGTAGCTCAAAACTCGCAACTCAAAACTCAAAACTACTAGCGAGCCCAGTCAGTACCGCGCCACAGCGTAAAAAACAAAACACTAGAAATCAGCGCGCCCAGCAGCCACTTAACAGCATTTTTAAATAACCCCACGCGCTGACTTTGCTGAACCGCAGCACTTTGCGTCTGTAACCGTTCCTTAGCCGGAGTAATTCTCGAAAGAATTTGCTCTTTCAATTGCTGTGGGTTTTGCGTATCCGCTTCTACCCCCAAACGAGTAAGTTCCCCCGCCAAATTCCTTAAATCTTCAGGACTACCCTTATTCAGCCGTTCTTCCACCTGCTGTAACTGAGCTAATTGTTGGTTTGCTTGAGTAGTAATTTGCTCGTTGTTTTGGTTGTTGACGTAGATAGTGCCAAAAATTCCCAAAGGCAGCATCAACAGAAAAACCAGACCTAGCAGCAGACAAACCCAAGACAAAACCTTCAAAAAAACGTCTTCCAAACCTCTGCGGTCGTACCCTTCGCCAAAAAATATCAGCGCCATTGCCAGTAGTGGAACGGGAACCCGTTCCACTACAGCCCCAATCGTTTGCAATTCCCAGAGGCGATTGCCAAAATTGGCTGGTATAAGAACTGCGATCGTATCTAATACAGACAAAATTAATAGACCGTAGCCAATCCAACGCAGTCTGTAGATAGAAAAACCTTGTTCGCCTTGTAAGTCATTCATAAAATAATCAGAGTTGTTGTTAAGAAAAATGTCTCTTGACCCCGCTCAAGAACGGATACAAGCCCCCGACAACAGTCGTGGAGAGTCAAACATTTTAGACTTTTGTCCCAGCTTCCCGATTCACCTGTGGAGTAAATCTAAAAGCTAAAAGCTAAAATCGACTGAATCGAGTCAAGGCTCGGGGAATCGCGGCTGCCACCACTCATACCAAGAAACCCAAGCATTCTCTAGAATTTTTTTGGCATCTTCTGGAGTTGTTTTATCCAAAGGCACAGACATCTGAGTCCACAAACAGCGCCGGTCTTGAATATTTCCCCTACCCAACAACCAAAACAGAATACGGTTTGGCTGCCAATCGCGAGTATTTCGATTATATCTAAACTGTTGGGAAGTTACTGTAGCACTGCCACGAGGATTGATACACGAACTCAAATACAGTCGATCTTGCTGTTGCAAAATTCCGTGAAACCCCGCGCCTTGAATGTTTGCCAATGCTAGTTTACCAGGAGACGACTTGAGAACTGTATGTCCCCTCATCATACCTTCCACTGCCCCAATGGTGTCTACCGCATAGCGCATCTCTATTTCTAGAGCCATGCTATTTTTTTGATATTCATATTTCCTGGCAGCTTTGAATTCTGAATTGTCGCTAAGTTCGATCGGCGCGCTCTTGTTTAGTTTCCAATCGGCTAAAGGCACCGACTCGGGAAACTCAAACGGGGTGGCCACAGGCTTGCCATCCGAGGGATAGAAAACCAATTTTCCGGCAACCAACAAAACCCCTCCCAAAGTAACAGCCAACAGGGAAAGCCTAATTGGTTTCCAAGAGGTAATAGCCATTAGCAATTCTGTCCTTCCTTATTTTGGGGTTGGTCTTTCAAAATTGCAAACCAGCAGAATAACCCGAAAATAAATACAGCAATCATCGAAAATATTACCGAACCATTTCCTTCGTGCCAGTATTTAAATGCTGCGGGTTGAGATAGCGATACCAGCACGGCTAGGAGACCCACTCGCGCGGCATTAACTACAAATGCAGTAATTATTGCCACGAATGGCAATACAATTTTCTGACCCGTAGTGGTAGGAAACATCAGTAAGAAAACCAGAGCTAGTCCTAACAATTGTAGCATCGCATTCACCCCGGAACAGCCGTGATTCACTTCCACGCTTCCCTTTTCCAGAATTAGAAAAACCCCTTTTCGCACCACGTCAAATCCTACATAGTGCAGGATGAAAGCTGAAAATTTAGCGGTTAATTGGGGGACATCAACCAATACTCCGATCAATCCTGGAGGAATAGCTGTATAGCCAAGAATTAAAAGTTCCTGCCAATATTGTTTCAGTCCTTTTGTGCCGGAAGCAAGCAAGGCGAGACTGATTGCCGACAAAAAAGGCGTTGCTCTGATAAAAAAGTCGTATCCAGATATCGACGAACTTTTGAGCAATATTAAAGCAATTAACGATGTCCCAAATAAGCTGGCAAAAATTCCGCTTTCAAAAGTTAAGGATTCGTGCCTTTCCCAAATGAGAAATGCTACGACTCCCCAAAACAGGAACATTGTACCGAACAGGTCTGTGTCGTTTGTTCTGGAAGTTAGAGTTAGGTGTAGGGCAATCAAACCGGAGGCGATGCCTAACAGCCAGTATTTAGGTTCTTGGATGTGCTTGAGCCAGTTGATTTCCGTCATTGCTGCTTTGTGTTTTTCCTAAAAGCTTCTAAAATGCTTAATCTTGTAACTCTATTAAAATTATCAGCTACAAACACTTGAATTTATACGTTTGGGATGATTTTTCACTAAATCTTCACAAAGATTGACAAGGGGGAATGTGTGTGATAGTCACCTGCACCTAATTAAATCTGAAGTTAGGAGCAAAGACCAAAGAAAACAGGTTTTTTAACTCGGATCGATCGCACTTAACGAAAGATTTTCCTTTCTCTAACCGGGTTTTTGCGCCGGGAGTTTAAATGTAAAGTTTGAAGGCAAGACAGAAACCTTTCTGGACGCACTCTTGAGCTGGAAAACCAGTTTTTTACTGGTTCTGGTTTTTTGTAGCCGGTGCGTCCAGGAGGAGATTAGTTAGAGTAGACTTTCCGGTAGTAAGTTTGATATTCCTCCGAAAGCAGGGGTTCCCACCACTCTCGATGGGCTAAGTACCATTCTACAGTCTGTCGCAAACCTTCTTCAACTGTTACTGAGGGAGTCCAACCTAACTCTGTTTTAATTTTGGTGGCATCAATAGCGTAACGCCGATCGTGCCCCGCTCTGTCCTTGACAAATGCGATCAATTGTTCGCAAGGACGCGCGGGCAAATCAGAAGCTAATTCGTCCATTAGCTGGCACAGCATTTTTACTAAATCGAGATTTTTTACCTCGTTGTTACCGCCAACATTGTAGGTTTCCCCTGGTTTGCCGCGGTGGATAACGGCATCTAAAGCGCGGCAGTGGTCGAGAACGTAGAGCCAATCTCGCACGTTTTGACCGTCGCCGTAAACTGGTAGCGGTTTGCCCAATAGCATATTGATGCACATTAATGGAATGAGCTTTTCGGGGAAGTGATAGGGGCCGTAATTGTTGGAACAGTTGGTGATAATTGTTGGGACGCCGTAGGTGTGGAAATAGGCGCGGGCGAGGTGGTCGCTGCCAGCTTTGGAGGCGGAGTAGGGACTGTTGGGCGAGTAGGCTGTTGTTTCTGTGAAGGCTGGGTCATCGGGGCCGAGACTGCCGTAAACTTCGTCGGTAGAAACGTGGAGGAAGCGCATTTGTGCTTTGAGAGATGCCTCATCAATTGCTTCAAAATGCTTGCGGAAGGCTTCTAACAGTGTGAAGGTTCCGACAACGTTGGTTTGAACAAAGGCGGCAGGCCCGATAATTGACCTGTCAACGTGGGATTCTGCGGCAAAGTGCGCGACTGTGGTGATGTTTTCTTCTTTGAGCAAGGTATCGACTAAGGTACGATCGCAAATATCCCCCTGCACAAACCGAAAATTTTCGCCTCCTTCCAAAGTTGCCAGGGTTTGTCTGTTTCCGGCGTAGGTTAAAGCGTCGAGTACGACTACTCGATCGCCCGGATAGCTTTTGCACCAGTGATGGACAAAATTCGAGCCGATAAATCCAGCCCCCCCCGTCACCAACAATCGGCGAGGGTATCGCTCAATGCCTTGAGTCGCGTTGTCTGTCATAAAAATAAGAGTTATTCCAATAACTAAGCCTTTACAAAAGTAGCCTTAAAAGTAGTTTGTCACCAAGTGTTTGCCGCTCTGTAATTAAATTTTCTACTGTCTCACCTCAGATTTTCTAATTTGGGCGCGATCAAACTCTTGGATCACTTGACTGGAAATTCTACCCCTGTCTTAGTCCAAACGCCTACATATCAAACATTGCAGATTTTTGAGCGGGCAAATTTAAATTTGATTGGGTGAGGCTATAGCTGACTTTTGCGATCGATTCTCGATATGGGCGGCGCGCAGAGTTGATAGATTTGTAAAGAGCTGTTACCATTAATTTTTTAATTATCCTTTACAATCTCCAGAACATCATGAAGAAGTTTCAAGTGTTAGCTGGCATTGCTTCCGTAGTCGCGATCGCAAGCAGCATCGCCATAGGTGACGCCGCATCTGCTTTCCCCTGTTCCTACAGCAAATCTGGCGCTGCTAAATCTGGTTCTGCGACAACCCTCCTAGGTTCCGGCGGCTCGGAGCGCATTAATCCGTGGAAATCCTACAAAACAGCAGCTCTCGGTTTCCTAGGTTTGGCTGGAGTTGTGGGTGGCGGTGCGGCCTACATGAGCTACCGTGCCGGCAAGCGCGCCTCTGCTGCTTGCGCTGCGATGACCGATAATTTTGAAGTTTTTGAAGAGTCGGCTCCGATCGCAGATGCAGGTGTTTCTGGACACATGGAAGTTCCTGCCTTGCTCGATTTGGCGGCGGCGGGTGCTGTAGCTGAGTCAGCAAATGCGGTTGCAGTCGTTCGCGAACACCCAGAAGCTCCAGGTGGCGAGCTGGATTTGCCGGTTTCGCCAGTTGCTGAGTTGAGTTCTGAAATTGCGATCGAACAAGTCCAAAGCGCGATCGTCAAATAGTTATCTCAAACCAACGTATTCGCTTAGCGCACCTCCAATCTTGCAAGATTGGAGGTTTTTTGAGTCTAAATTATCTACCCTACAATTTCTTGTCATGGCGATCGCGAAGCACTGCGAACAATAGGCAGATGAATCGATCGCACACAATATCATATTCCGGCTCAGCAAACGAGCGCTGAATTAATATCAATTAAAAAAACTCTTCCTACAATCATCAATCTCATAGCAATTATTAAAAGTTGCCGCTCTCCGTCAGGACAAGGCTGTGCGGTTTTCCTACTGTATTTGAACTGTATTTGATCCGATTCAAAACTGCTATAAAATTAGATGAGTCAAAGCGAGACAGTAGGCAGCCGAGGCGATCGCTAAAAATACTCTTCAGATCAATCTGAGGGTAGACGGCAAGAGTTCAAATCCCCTGCTATGGTGGGAAATATAGCCATACAGATTACAACTATAGGTTATTATGAATGCTTGGCGCGATCGATTCAATCAATTTACAGGTAAAACTCGACTGGCAGTTTGCCGGGTGTTCGTTTACCTAACAGGCGAAGAAGTTGCACCGCTGTTAGGAGTTCTCAACCGCACCGCCAGACAAGCAATTGATGCCGATGGCGACATAGCAGTTTTAGGAGAAGGTCTTGTAGAAATTTGCAATCACCTGTTGCAGTACGACAACTACTGGCAAGCAGCCGCCAATGAAGGCGATGTTTTTTGGAATGAAGGCGAAGCGGGCGATTATGTGGATGAACTTTTCATTGATTCAGCCGATCGCTATCTCAGCGAGCCTCAATACAGTACATCTGTTTACGATAAAAATTCCCCCTTGTCTTTGCCGGTAACTAGAAATGTGGTGGTGATGCTGACAGTTGCCTATGAAGGCGAAGTTCCGGCCCTAGAAACTGACCTTGCGGACATCAGCGCGCTGAAAGTCGGTTTAAAAGCACTGATTAATTTACATTACCAAGAAAGGCTCCGAGCTGTGCAAGTTCACTTTTCTCCCGCACAGTTGGGAGACGAACTTACCAACGACCAAGTGTTGGTCAATTTCCCCGAACTTATTCCCATTTAAGGAAAGAAGAAGGAAGAGGGAGAAATTACCAATTACCAATTACTACAGCACATTCCATCTATATCTAGTACACGCAATTTTCTAGTAAGCATCGGTGCGTCGCCACCCACAATCTGCAAGTTTTATCCAAGAGATCGCAGCGACGCACCTTACAGATTAACATCACACAATATATCTGCTACTGTATTTGTTCAAGATGGAATAGGCCGTATTTACTCATTACCAATTACTATTTATGATGCTGCGAAAACTGACAATTTATTTAATGGCTTTAACTTTTTTGTGGACGGCAACCGGCTGCGGTTCACCTCGCACACAAACTTCTACAAATCCTGGGGTAAATCCGAATATTAACACTGTGCGTCCTGCACCAAATAATAACTTGGCTCAAGGTCAATATCCTGTACAGCAAGCTACCTACGACGATGCGGATGGCGAATACAGTTTGATGTTGCTGAATACTCCCCCCGGCAGTCCCCCAGTTTACCGCACTAGGGATTTGCAAATGGCTCGCTTAACAAATGAAGAAATATCGGCAGGCAAGAAAAGTTATCTAAATGTGGATAACAATCAAGCGGTTTTGCATTTGACAGAAGATTTTAAAATAGAGTACGTTCACAACGTTACCGAAACTGTTCCTAATCCTCAAACCGGTCAGCCACAAACCGTAGTAGTGCGACAGCAATCTGGCTTCTGGGCACCGTTTGCTGGAGCTGTGGCCGGTCAGGCGATCGGCAGTTTGTTATTTAGACCGCAATATTATATGCCGCCAGTGTATCAGCCGGGAATTATGACAGGATATGGCGGGTATGGTAATACTTACGGTCAAGCTGTTAACCAATATCAAACTCGCTACCGAACTCCGCCTCCAGAGGTGAGAAACCGTCAAGTTTTAAGGACGACCGGCCGCTTGCGATCGCCCACATACAACCAGCCAGTAAGACCCTCAGTACGTCCTAATGGCAATCGATCGACCGGTTCGGGTTACGGTGGCAGCACTTTGAGGCGATCGCCACAGCCACGTCAAAATCCAAACAAGCGGCAGCCCAGTTTTGGTAGCGGCAGAAATTCTCGTCAACCGAGTCGGAATCGCTCTTTCGGGAGTAGAAGGCGCTGAGTTGAAGAGTACAAAAATTAGCAACTGACATCGGTAAAAGTTGATTTTATCTATAGCAATCCTCGCATCATTTGTGTAATTTTTGTAGGGGCAAACCCCCCGTGGTTGCCCCAGGAGGCTGGGGTAGGCACTTAGCACTACCCCTACATCTTTTTACAATTCATTTAAGATTGCTACATCCTCCCGATGCCCCGTCGCCGCAGGTATGGAGAATGAAAACTTTGGAATAATTGATTTAGCCTTCTCTGTTTCCCCCAGACCCAAAAAATATGTGATTTAATTTCTACAGTGATATGTAGGTGACAATATGTCTTCTTCACAACCCCCGTCAGGGGAAAGAAATCCTCTAGGATTGGATGAATTGATTGCTATCTTGGTTGCCTTCGGCACGATGGGAGCAATTTTATTTTGGGTAACAGGTAAAAATCCCGATCGATTGAATGCCAGAAATTGGCAATTTCCAGCCGTTTTCTCTCAGCCTGCTGTTACTCCCGCGACTCCGGGAATATTAACGCCAGAATCGCCAAGTTCGGATTTGCGATCGCCCGCGACAACCCCCGTTCCGTCAAAACCGGATGTCGCACCTGTGGCACCTTTAGGGCCGATTTTACCGGCAACTCCTCCGGTGGGTGTAATCGTTGTTCCTCCGAAGCCAATTGCGCGATCGACTCCCAATCCAGCAATTACCAAACCGAAAGGCGATAAACCCAAAGGCGCTAAACCCAAAGTTGGGCCCGTTATATTATCCGATGTTCCAGACAAATATTGGGCGCGTCCGTTCATTGTCGCTTTAGTCGATCGGAAAATCTTTACTGATTTCACCGACAGCAAATTTCGTCCCGACGAACCGATGACGCGAGCCGAACTAGCGCGCTTAATTCAGCGAATGTCCGACGACAAAAAGCCGATCCGAAAACCCATTGATTTTAAAGACGTAAAAGACAAGAGTCCTGTCGCTCCTGCGATCGACCACACCGTCACAACTGGATATCTTAAAGGATACCCAAACAATGAGTTCCGTCCCGACAAAAATATTCCCCGTGTCGAAGTCATCGCAGCTTTAGCGAGCGGTTTGAGCCTGAAACCCTCAACAAAAACAACCAAAACTTTACAAGTTTATACAGACAGGAAAAAAGTGCCGAAATGGGCAGTTAACAAAGTAGCAGCAGCCACGGAAGCTGGCATTGTGGTCAACCATCCGAAGCGCGCACTTTTGCAGCCTAATAGAACAGCAACTCGCGCTGAAGTAGCCGCCATGATTTACCAAGCTATGGCAAAAAAAGGCCAAGTACCTGCAAAGGCTTCTGAGTATGTTGTGCGGCTTTAATTATAGGAATGAAGCCCTTCTTTTTTCTATTAGTCTGACTTGGGCTTGCGGGTAGTCAGAAACCGGGTTTTTTGCGACAATACTTCCTCATAGCTGACAGAATCAGCCAAAAACCCGGTTTCTTGAGTTTGCGAGCCGTCAGAAACCGGGTTTTTTGCGACAATACTTCCTCATAGCTGACAGAATCAGCCAAAAACCCGGTTTCTTGGGTTTGCGGGCAGTTGAGATCGATGTTAAAATCACAGGAATCATGCCAAATCATCATTCCACACTCATTGATTCGATTTGAGGCAATTATTATGTATCATCAGATAAGACTTGGGGATAATCAGCTAGATAGCAGCGATGTTCAAGAAACAGTAGTTATTGATACTGATGGAGAAGTGATCTTTTATCCCAATTTTTTTAGTATGGAAGAAAGCGATCGTCTTTTTTCAGATTTATATTCTAGTATTAACTGGAAACAGGACATTATTCATTTTTATGGAAAAAAGATACCTTTACCCAGACTTACAGGTTGGTATGGAGATGAAGGCAAATCCTATACATATTCCGGCATCGAACAGCATCCCGATCCTTGGACTCCCACACTCAAATTAATTAAATCAAAGGCTGAAGAGATATCAGAAGTTACTTTTAATAGCGTGCTTCTCAATCTATACCGTCACGGTAAAGATAGCGTTTCCTGGCATAGCGATGACGAGCCAGAATTAGGTGAAAATCCTATTATAGCCTCAATTAGCTTTGGGGGAACTCGCCGATTTTCCTTAAAACATAAAACATTAGAAAACTACAAAATTAATCTGGATTTGCCCAAGGGTAGTTTACTATTGATGAAAGGTGAAACCCAGCACTGCTGGCAACATCAAATCCCTAAAACTTCTAAATTTGTGGAACCGAGAATCAATCTAACTTTTAGAGTTATCAAACCAGTTTAAAACAAATAAAATAAAATTTCAGCGCTGCTATCAAATCAGGGTTCATTGAGTTATGAAAAATCTACTTTTATTGGGAACTTTAAGCTTTAGTATTGCTTTTTGTTTGGGTATAGCAGTAGAAAAAAATATTCCTAAAAGTGCTGCCATCGGTGGTATAGCGACAATTAGCACCCTTAGTAGTGCCTTCGTTTTAAGCAAAAAATCTGACCGAGAACTTGAAAATATCCGCAGCCATGCCGAAAATTTAAAAAGCATTGAAAATCAGATTTTAAGCCTGAAAAATAAAAGAATAAAACTTGTACAGGCAATTGATAGCAAAACTAAATCAAAAACCACGATTGAAGCAGAATACAACTCAATTGTGAGCGAAGTAGAGCGGCTTAAAGAAGAGGTTAAATCTCTCAATATACAGCGAGAAAGTCTGCACAATGTAATTGCTAATCCTAAAATTCAAGACATAAAAATTAAACCTCAAATTCCTGTTAAAACTGAAGTAGCAAAACCAATCAAAAAGACAAGAAAGACAATATTGTACAATTGCATTTTAGATGGATTAGAAAATTCGACATACTTTTATCACAAAAACAACCAGGGAAGCTTTGAAAACTATTTACAATCATTACAAAAACCCGCAGAAGAATTGTGGTATTCTTATAGATCGAATCAGGTTAAAGTAAATTATTCGGAGCCGTCAATTCAAGCAGTTTATTTAATGCGTTATTATCCCCATTAT
Source organism: Microcoleus sp. B9-D4 (assembly GCF_036705105.1). Classification (NCBI taxonomy): domain Bacteria; kingdom Bacillati; phylum Cyanobacteriota; class Cyanophyceae; order Oscillatoriales; family Microcoleaceae; genus Microcoleus; species Microcoleus sp. B9-D4. The sequence continues at coordinate 40,231 of NZ_JAUBTS010000022.1, read as the reverse complement.
GCGTACATGAATTTTCAAATATTAGAAATGATACACGCTCAAAATTTATTAAAGAATCTAACAAATGAAACGCTAGAAGTATGCTTATTTGGTGCAGGGCCCTGTCCAGAAATCGTAGGTTTAAGTAAATACTTATCAGATAAGTATCAAAACATTAAAAAATTAACTGTTAATGTATATGATATTGCTTCTGAGGAATGGACTTTAAGCAGAAATATTACCGAAAAATTTGTGATACCGGAATACTGGTCCGGAGATTTAAAGCTAAATAGTAATTACCTAGATTTATGCGAATCTAATTCTCTTCACTCAATCAAAACAACAATTCAAAAAAGCCAAATGTTCATTTTTCAAAATTGTTTGAATGAAATTTATAATATATCTACAGTTCAAACAAATCTCAATTTTTTGCTTAATGAAATACCTGTAGGTGGTGTAATAATAATTATTGATTTATGTAACTATAACCAAAACACCACCATAATCGATCGATTGAAAGAACAAGTAAGTAATCGAGATGATTTTGAAATTTATTGCCCTCAAGCTAAAGATACTAAAATTAAAGCTTGCTTTCCCATTCCACCACTAATCACACAACATCTCTTAACTGGAAAAGATAAGTTAGTACCTCGTAGTAAAGATATCGATTGTCTTTTTATAAGTTTGCACAAAATTAATCTAAAAGCTTCGTAATTGATATGAAATTCGGTTGCAAAGGCATCGTCACCTTTGCTACCGCCTTAATTCTGAGGACTAAAGTTCTCACTCCGAACCATTTTGTAGTAAGGACTTTAGTCCTTCTTTCTTAGTCCACGCTTGAGTGAACATAGAAACAAGCTAAATTAATCTTGAAACACCATAATACTGCCCGAATAGCAAGCTACCCAAACCTGATTAGTTTCCGGATCGTAAGTAATCCCGATCGGGCTTGAATTAACCTTCACTGTTTGCAGCACTTTCATATCGCTCGTCCTAACTTTGCTAACAGTATTCGAGAAATAGTTCACCACATAAAGTAGTTTTCCCTGATCGGAAATTGTCATGCTGCGAGGTGCTCTTCCTGTCGAAACTTTGTCCACCACTTTACCAGTTTGTAGGTCAATTTTGGCCACATTTCCTTCACCATTTAAAGTGGCATAAAGATACTTTCCGTTAGGATCTATCGTCAAATGACGCGGCGCATTGCCAATATTTCTCAGCCATTCTACCGAAAAGTCTATCAGATTTACTTTCGCAATGTCGGAAGAACCCATGATGGCAACATAGGCATTTTTTGAGTCGGGAGTAACAACAATACCGCGAGGATATGCACCCAGTTTCACCCGCTCGATTTCGATATTTTTATTGATATCAACTATGCTCAAATCCCAACTGCACCAATTGCTAGCCAGGGCGAAGCGATTGTCAGGCGAAACAGCATTGAATTTCGGCACTGCACCTACAGGAATTACCTTTTCTATTTTCAAAGTTTTGGTATTGATGCGGTACAGAAAACTTTGGTCGTGTTTTGCGGCTGGAGAACACCTGTCGGTTCCCGGATTGCTAAACCCAGAACCGTACATTTTGTAGTTGGAGACGTAGGCATATTTGCCATCAGTTGAAAAAGCGGCTTCTACGGGAGATCCTTTATAATTGCCTTTGAATTTAGAAAAGCCGAACTTCGACAAGTTTACTGTATCGGGAATAGTCTTGACTAATTTAAAGTTCCTGTCGTAAACTGTGATGGTGTGACGGTACATCATGTTTTGAGCAAAAAACAAGCCGTCTCCCGAATAAACTATTGATTTTGGCGAGATGTTGCCGTAAATTGTTTTTTTCAAGGTCATTTTTCCTTGAGTGTTGTCGGGAGGATTTACTAGCCTTGTGGTTGGTGATTCACTTTTTTTATCCTCGGAATTTTCAGTTTTAAAAGGTGGCAAAGATGGTTCTTGAAATAGAGGTTCTGGGGGCTGAGTTTTAGTTTTATCTTCGACTTCGTTTGTGTTTTCTGTGGCGGTAGGAGATGGCGAAGGTCGATCGACATTTGGCGCGATTTTTTCCGCAGCTTCAATACTCCCCTCTTCCGGCTTACCTTTCAGCGCTGACAAGGTTTTAGGGCCGACAATTCCGTCAACTTTCAGGTTGTTCTCTGCTTGAAACTTTTTCACAGCAGCCTGGGTGAGAGAACCGTAAAATCCTGTAGCCTTACCGCGAAAATAGCCTGCGTTTTGTAGAGTTTTCTGAAGTTGGGCTACTTGGGGGCCTGAATCACCTTTTTTGATGGCGAGTGCGGGATTGACTAAATTTAAAATTGTGAGAGCGATCGTAAAGAAAAGTAAAGGAGCAGAGGCTAACTTTAGGTGCATTTTTGAGTTAGTTCTTTGAAGCAGACATCTTGTACCATTTTCATGAACAGGCAAGATGCCTGTTCCACAAGAGTTTAAGTTGTTGTTTGTGGGGAGTAGGGGTTGGGCATCTTGCCCGCCCTTGAAAGCCTGATTTGTAGCCGTTTCCCAAGTTTTAGCTAAATGTAGGTAGGCTAGTCCGTCCATAGTTTTTACCGGGTATTTTTGGTGCTATGATACACCAGTTAATACCATTTTAGATTTTAGATTTTAGATTTTAGATTTTAGATTTTAGATGGGGAATGACTTATGGAATATGGGTTTGCAGCTTGCCGACCGTTGCATTCTTTTTTCAAACTTGTATAACATTGATTAAAGGAAAAATCTTATAATCAAACTTAGGGTAAAATATCCTAGCAGTTTTGAGAGCAGTTTTTAATGGTGTAAGCAAGTAGGAGCGATCGACAATGTGGAGTGGGGAACAAACAACCGCAGAATCAACGACAAAAGAATCCCGCCAGACTTTGCTGTGGGAAGGTGACGGGGGACTATGCCAGCGGGCTTGGGTAGAAATCGATTTAGCAGCTTTAACTCACAATGTAAAACAGCTTAAAAATCGCTTATCTCCCCACACGGAACTGATGGCCGTTGTGAAAGCGGATGCTTACGGGCACGGTGCTGTTGCAGTCAGTCAAACAGCATTGCAAGCAGGTGCTAGTTGGCTGGGAGTGGCGACAATTCCCGAAGGAATAGAATTGCGAGAAGCTGGGATAGAAGCGCCGATTTTGCTGTTGGGGGCAACCCATACAGCCCAACAGGTAAAGGCGATCGCCCAATGGCACTTGCAGCCGACTATTTGTACTGCCAAACAAGCCCTAATTTTTTCGGAAGTTCTCGCTGGTCTTAACCAATCTTTGCCAGTTCACGCTAAGTTGGATACGGGAATGTCTCGCTTGGGTACGCCCTGGCAGGAAGCAACAGAATTTGTGCAATTAGTCAAGCGGTTGCCAAATTTAAAATTAGCCAGTATTTACTCTCACTTGGCGACTGCAGACAGTCCCGACCCCACAGTTATGAGAGACCAGCACCAGCGGTTTCAACAGGCGATCGAGCAAATTAAAATAGCAGGAATTAACCCCCCTCGCCTCCACTTAGCAAACTCTGCTGCCGCCCTCGCTGACCCGGATTTGCACTACGATTTAGTGCGAGTCGGTTTAGCTACCTACGGTCTATATCCAGCTCCTCACTTGCAGTCGAGATCCAATTTGAAGCCCGCAATGCAGGTAAAAGCTAGAGTAACCCAGGTGAAAACAATTGAAGCAGGAACCGGCGTAAGTTACGGCTATCAATTTATAGCTCAGCGGCAGACACAGATTGCCGTAATTGGTATCGGCTATGCAGATGGTATTCCGCGCAATCTTTCTAATAAAATGCAGGTTTTAGTCAGGGGTCAGTTCGTGCGGCAAGTGGGCGCGGTGACGATGGATCAATTAATGCTGGATGTAACTGATATTCCCGATTTAGAAGTCGGCGAAGTGGTGACGCTGTTGGGCAAAGATGGGGAATATCACATTACTGCTGACGATTGGGCCGCGACTTTAGGAACTATTTCGTGGGAAATTCTCTGCGGTTTTAAACACCGATTGCCCCGCGTAGCAGTAAACTGTTAACAATAGTCCGGCAGGGGTTTAAACCCCTGCCTCATAGCTAAAGTCGGTTAAAACCGACTCAAGAGTTTGAAGGATAAAATTATCGACTTTATACCAATTTTTATGAGGCTACATAGAATCCGATCCCCCCTAGCCAAGAGGGCGGGCACTCTTAGCACCGCCCCTACTAAGGGGGGGACAAGATTCCGATCAAAGTCAACCCCTACTTCCCTTATTAAGGGGGAGTAGGGGGTATGCGAGGGGGAGCGAGATATGTGAAAATTCACATTAAATGGGTATTAGTCCTCTTTTAGAGGACTTTAGCTATGAGACAGGGTTTTCAACCCCTGTCGGACTCTCGGAATAAGCGATAAGACTGAGACTGCAATTTTCAATTTCCCATTCCCAATTCCAAATTAACATGACAGTTATTCAGACGTTTTTACCAATAGCCCAAACATTCTATTCTCAGCTAAATGCAGAAAGAACACAAGCCTTGGAAGTAGCCCAAGAATTCTCGAAAAAATTCGTAGAATTGGGGTTTAAAATTGTACCTCAACTGCTGTGGGCGATCGGCATTTTGTTAATTACGCGATTTGCGATCGGCTTTGCGGGCCGCGTGACTCGCCGTGCACTGAGTCGCACCGAAGCCACGCTGCGGAAATTTTTAGTTCAAGCTGCTGAAATTACGATTTTGGTAGTGGGAGTAGTCGCCGCTTTGAGTCAGTTGGGAATTCAAACTACCAGTGTGGTTGCGGTGGTGGGCGCGGCGGGTTTAGCCATTGGTTTGGCGTGGCAAAATACTTTGTCGCACTTTGCTGCTGGGGTAATGTTGATTAGTTTGCGGCCCTTTGAAGTCGGGGATGGGATTGAAGCTGGCGATGTTAAGGGAGTGGTGGACAGCATCGGGATTTTTTCAACAACGGTGGTGACAGACGATCGCATAAAAATTATTGTCCCGAACAATCAGTTGTTTAACGGTACACTGAAAAATACAACGGCAATGGGAACGAGGCGAGTAGACTTGAAGATTGATATTGGCGATCGGCCAATTCGTCCAACTGTAGCTGAGTTATTAGAAATTGCCCACTCTCACCCGCTGGTGTTGGAGAATCCGCCCCCGACTTGTTTGGTGGCCGAGATTACTCCCGATACAACTATTTTATCTCTCCGACCTTGGTGCGCGTCGGTGGCCTACGAACAAGTGCGATCGCAAGTTCAACAATACGTCAAAGAGGCAATGGATGCCGACAACAATCAAGAACAATAGATATAAATCTCAAATCTAAAACCCAAAATTGATCCGAGGTATTTCCCATGAGCAAGTGGTATCCCCAGCAAATTTTGCAAGAACCCGGTGTCAGAATCACTGCCACCGAAAAACAAACAATTCTCAGCAAATTTCCCCCTCCCGACGAAAACGGTCACATCTATGCCGACGGGGTTTTTGAAGGCGGCGGCGTGCGCGGAGTTGCGTTTTTAGGAGCACTCCGGTGTTGTAGCGATTTGGGCATCAACTGGCGAAAATTGGCCGGCACTTCCGCAGGTGCAATTACTGCAGCAGTATTGGCAACCGACTTGTCAATAGATGACTTAGAGGAAATTTTAGGACAGCTCGATTACAGCATATTTTTAACTAAAAAAAACAGTCCTCTAATTTTAAACGGCGACCCCGCCGACGACTTGCAATCTCCTGCTTGGACGCTGCTTTTCCTAACAGTTAGCCGTCAGATGGGAGAATATTCGGCGCAGCCCTTCCGGCAGTGGCTGGAAGCAATGCTCGGTCGAGGTAACTTGCACACTTTTGCCGATGTCAAACAAATCGTAAAAGACCGGGAATTAAAAGTAGTAGTATCCAACCTGACTCGCGGTGAAATGTTGGTGCTGCCCGACGACTTACACCGACGAGAATCGACGGATTCCGATCCTTTGTACGAGCAGTTGCGACTCCAAAGTGCTGAACATTTTAGCGTGGCTGAAGCCGTTCGGTTGTCGATGAGTATTCCGCTATTTTTTGAACCTGGAAAACTCGGCGATGACTTAATTGTAGATGGCGGAATTTTGAGCAATTTCCCCCTGTGGATTTATGACAAACAATCCGTCGGTGCGACTCCTGCTATGCCGCGCTGGTTTACCTTTGGGTTTCGATTAGTCGATACCGGAATTGAGACTAAAGTTAAGATTGATACTCCGCTGTCGATGCTGGCGGCGATGTTCCGAACGATGATGAAAGCAAGAGACCGCTATCACCAGCGGGAAATGGATAAAGGCAGGGTGATTAATATTGATGTGACTGATGCTGGGGTGACGACGACGGACTTTAATCTCGATGGCGATCGCAAGGCTCACCTGTACCGCTTGGGGTATTTGTATACTAAGAGGTTCTTTTTGAGTTCCAATTTTAGTTGGGAAAAGCACTTGAAGGCGAGGGGCTTTGGGGAATAGGCTGGAGGTTGAGGTCGCGAAAAGTATACAGAGTAAGGGATTGAGGAATTTTTAAATTAGGGGTTGGCAAAAATAAGATGTGTGTGCTATAGTTAGTTACTGTCATCTTGGAGAGGTGGCTGAGTGGTCGAAAGCGGCAGATTGCTAATCTGTTAAGGGTGTTAACATCCTTCGAGGGTTCAAATCCCTCCCTCTCCGTTTTAGAGCTTCTAGGAAAAAATTCCTTTTAATCAAATTTTGGGACGGGCTAGAAGCCCATCCCACAAAATTTTATTGTGGGATGGGCTTCTAGCCCGTCCCAATTATTTTTGCAGTTCAAGTCTAGTCTAGCCGCAATAATCAACTACTAAATCTAATTCAATGTCTTCATCGCTTCGACAAATTGCCGCGAGATAAATGGCAAAATTTCTTCATTCTTGCTATTCTCTTTCCCCTCGGTAAATACAACCAACAAATACGGCCGCAAACCCGATATTTCAATATAAGCAGCATCGTGACGAACTTGACTTGTCAGTCCCGCTTTTGACCACAATTTTGCTGATTCTGGCAATCCGCCACCTAAAAAACCTGTAACTTGATTTTCGGGATCTGCCTCTAATTCTGCTGGGTCTAAACTGCGTTTCATTAAACCCATCATTTCTTGTGATGCTTGGGCAGAAACAGCTACGCCGCCGATTATAGTGTGCAGCAAACGCGCCGCTGCATTTGTGGTCAGCATATTTCTATTTTCCATTAATTCTCCCAGAACTGCTCGCTCGCGACCGTAGGGGCCGTCACACCAGGTTTTCTGATTGACGTTAATATTTTCTAATTCTGGCCAATCCAATGATTGAAAGTAACGGTTGACGATGTTTCGCTGCTGTTTCCAAGTTTCAAAGGGCGCGGGTGATAATTCTGGGCCGCTGGTGGTGCCGGTGAGGGCGTCTACTACTAAACTGGTGGCGTCGTTGCTGGAATCAACTATCATATCTCGGACGGCGCGTTCTAATTCGGGCGATGTTTGAATCATGCCTTTTTGCGCCCATTCCCAGATGGCAACGAGGTAGAATAATTTGACGATGCTGGCGGGATAAATTCGTTGGGAAGCTCTAGCGCTAAAACCTCGCGGTTGATACTTCCAAAATTCTTCTGCACTCAGCGCGCCGCCTGTATTGACTCGCACCGGCGGATCGTAGACTATCCAGGTAATGGCTGTACGATCGCCACTTAATCCTGTAAATTCTGACAATGCGGAGTCTATAATGCTACTGCCGAGGGTTTCTAATTGTTCGTCTTTGTGAAAAAATGTCATGGTTAATGGCTGACGCTTAACGGTTAACGGCTAGCAGCTAATGGCAATCTATCGTTAAATGCGAACAATAAATGCGAACAATTAACAGCAAACAATGAGCAATTAGCAATGGCCAATTATCAATTATCTGATGTTGTGGAGTACCGGGCGCGATCGCACATAAATATTTACGATTCCCCAAAGTGCGATCGATTGGCAACTCAAGCAGCCCTAGGGCGACATTTGCTCCTTTTTGACCCCCCCCAGCTTAGGTCGGGGGGGAGAAATGGCATAGACTCGGTTTTTCAGGGGGATACAACGGCTGTGATGGTGCGCCTGTGCGAAGATGATTATCCGGGATGGCTGGATATTCGAGATGTTGAGTTGCTCGATGTGGCAGAAACAGTGTATCATCCTCTGGTGGTTTCTGAGGCCCAAATCAAGGAAAAATTACCAATTGTAATTACTTTCGCTCGCGAGGCTATGAACCAATCCAATTATTATCTTTGGGGCGGTACAGTCGGGCCGAATTATGATTGTTCGGGCTTGATGCAAGCTGCTTTTGTGGCTGCGGGCATCTGGTTGCCGAGGGATGCTTATCAGCAGGAAGCTTTTACTAAACCTATTAGTATCACTGCTTTAGAACCGGGGGATTTAGTATTTTTTGGTACGCCCGAAAAAGCCACTCATGTAGGATTATATCTCGGAGATAATCGCTACATTCACAGTTCGGGACAAGCACAAGGCCGCAACGGTATCGGTATCGATGTTTTGTCGGAGGATGGCGATCGAGTCAGTCAAGCTTATTACCAGCAATTGCGGGGATATGGTAAAGTTGTGGCAAGTTATCAACCTAATTAGTTGTTGACGGTTGACTGTAGACGGTTGACTGTTGATATTATCGAATAAAAAAATGGACGCTGCATTATTTTTGGAAAAATTGGCGAGACAGCAAGCTGAGGCTGAGGTTGTTCTCGATGTTTCGGTGGTGGTGCCGGTGTATAATGAGGTGGAAAGTTTGCCTCATTTGATTGAGGCGATCGCCTCTTCTATCCAACCATCTGGCCTCAGCTATCAAATTATTTGTGTAGATGACGGTTCTAAGGACGGTTCTGCTGAACTTCTCCAGCAGTTAGCCAGCACTCGCGATGACCTTTGTGCTGTAATTTTGCGCCGCAATTACGGGCAAACTGCTGCCATGTCGGCAGGTTTCGATCGCGCTCGCGGTCGTGCTATTGTTACCCTAGACGGCGATTTGCAAAATGATCCGGCTGATATTCCGCTATTGTTGGCAAAGTTAGATGAAGGCTACGATTTAGTTAGCGGATGGCGGAAAAATAGGCAGGATAATACTATTAGTCGGTTGATTCCTTCTAAAATTGCTAACTGGTTAATTGGTCGCGTTACAGGCGTAACTTTGCACGACTACGGCTGTTCTTTGAAAGCTTATAAATCCGAGTTGGCAGCAGACTTGAATCTCTACGGGGAATTGCACCGCTTTTTGCCTGCTTTGGCGTTTATTGAAGGGGCTAGAATTGCAGAACTTCCGGTGCGACACCACGCCCGCCGTTTCGGTCAAAGTAAGTACGGAATTTGGCGGACTTTTCGGGTGTTGATGGATTTGTTAACTATTTCTTTTATGAAAAAGTTCCTGACTCGACCGATGCACGTTTTTGGACTTTTGGGACTGAGTTCTATGACGTTGGGAACGGTTTTAGGGATTTATTTGACTTTCCTGAAATTTGCTTTTGGTCAAAGTATTGGCAATCGTCCTTTGCTGATTTTGGCTGTGGTTTTGCTGTTAACGGGCGTGCAGTTATTTTGTTTTGGTTTGTTGGCTGAAGTGATGATGCGGACTTATCACGAGTCGCAGGGAAAACCGATTTATCGGGTGCGCGAGGTGTTTGGTTCTAAGTAACTAAATGACTTTTTTTCATCTTCCCGATCCCCCCTAGCCCCCCTTAATAAGGGGGGGACAAGAGTATGTTCATAGTCAACCCCTACTCCCCTTATTAAGGGGGATTTAGGGGGATCGAGACTTTGATAAAAATGAGAGAGACAGTGGGTTTTAGGCTTAAGTTGACACCAATACTTTCTAACTCATCACTTTTTGAGCTTGTCGGAGAGATTGAATAGTTGCGATCGCGTGTTCGGCTACTGCATCTATTTCGGCTTCGGTATTGAACCGGCCAATACCAAACCGAATTGAAGCATAAGCTAATTTGTCCGATCGCCCGATCGCTGCTAAAACATGAGATGGAGATATTTTCGCCGAAGTGCAAGCAGAACCCGAAGAAACTGCCGCCGCCGGTTGCAAACCCAACATCAACGCTTGACCGTCAACGCCGCCTACACTAATATTGAGATTCCCCGGCAATCTCTTAGTAGCGTGACCGTTGAGAAAAACATCGCCCAATTCACTCAAATTTTCCCACAAACGCTGCCGCAAATTAACCACTCGTTCTGTTTCCGACTCCATTTCCGCAATTGCCAATTCTACTGCTTTGGCAAACCCAACTATTTGCGGCGGGTAGAGAGTTCCAGATCGCATTCCCCTTTCGTGGCCTCCTCCGTGCATTTGTGGCGCTAGCTGCACTCTCGGTTTGTTGCGGCGCACGTAGAGAGCACCGATCCCTTTTGGCCCGTAGATTTTGTGGGCTGTCAAGGACATTAGATCGATATTCATCTCCTCTACGTCGAGGGGAATTTTGCCGATCGCCTGTGCCGCATCTGTGTGGAAAAGAATGTCATTTCCCCGACAAATTGCTGCAATTTCTGCGATCGGCTGGATGACGCCAATTTCGTTGTTAGCCGTCATCACTGAAACCAAAATTGTCTCGGCCCGAATCGCTTTGATCAAATCGCCTATATCAATCAGCCCGTCGCTTTTCACCGGTAAAACCGTGATGTCAAACCCCAATTTTTGCAAATAGGTACAGGGGTCGAGAATTGCATTGTGTTCGGTTTTTACTGTGATAATGTGCTTTCCTTTACTGAAATAAGCTTCGGCGATACCTTTGATCGCTAAGTTATTTGCTTCGCTTGCACCGCTGGTAAAAACAATTTCTTCTGGGGAGGCGTTGATCGCTTCTGCTATGATTTGTCGTGACTGTTTTACCGCTGCTTCTGCTTCCCAGCCGTAGACGTGGTTGATACTGGCTGCGTTGCCGAATTGTTCGGTGAAATACGGCAGCATCGCATCAAGTACCCGTGGATCTACGGGGGTTGTGGCGTGGTTGTCGAGGTATATAGGACGTGCGGACATAGTGCAGTTTTCGCTGAAAAAAGTGTTAGGTTTATTGTAGACGAGCCCCTTGTTCTACTACAAAACTTTATAATTAACATATATTTGTAAAGATTTATGCGAGCTGACATTCAGGGATTAGAAATTACTGTTGGTGAGCTCAAGCATCTCACCGGCGCGGGGCCCGATCGCGTATACCGCCCGCCGACAGCGACTAAGTTTGCCCGCGAAGCTTTGAAAACAGTCGGTTTAATTGTTTTGCTTCTAATCAGTTGTTGGCTACTGGTTGCGATATTTCCTAGAGCTTATTTGTTGTGGTTCGCCCTCCACTTAGCTGCGATACTCGGTTTAATCCTTGAGGATGGGTGGAAAATTCGATGCAGTCGGCAAAACAAAGATTTAATCAATCTTTTTGATGATGTCGATCGCTATAATGGTATAATAGAAGCGATCGCCATTAATGATCGGATAGAAGATGCTGGCAATGCGGGAGTCAAAATCGGCGATCGGGCAAAAGTCATTCAAGCCTTGCAGCTAATCAGAGACGATTTAGTTCGAGCTTTGAAAACCGAAAGAATTCTCAGGGAAAACAAAAAATTTGTCGCTACTAACTCCGAATTGTTTGCCAATAATTTGAGAACTTTGAATGCCCTGCAAATTAGCGATAAATCGAGCCAGCCGGGGCGATTGCTCAACGAAGCTTTGCAAGTAGCCGTGGGAGTTCAAGCAGAAATGAAAAAGTTGCAAGATCGAAACGCTGCTAATTTTAAAAATGGCAAAAGTTAGTAGCGTGCAAGGCTGCGTGCGCCTCTTACCCCGTAGCAATATGCAGCTTACTGAACCGCAACAGGCAGGATGCCTGTTCCACTCGAACTCAAAGACCTTTTTAAAATTATGAATTAGGAGAATTGTTAAAAAAATATCATAATTATTGTAAATTTTTTCCTGTTACGTAACAGGTAAGGATATCTTGGAAAGGTGACGTTAACAACCAGGTCAGTATGTCTTCTGCCAAACCCAAGATTATAGTTCTCGACGACGATCCGACAGGTTCTCAAACCGTGCACAGTTGCTTACTGCTGACACGTTGGGACGAAGACACCCTGCGTTTGGGGCTGCGGGACAAGTGCCCGATTTTCTTCATACTGACAAATACTCGATCGCTAACTCCCGAAAAAGCAGCCTCCGTCACCCGCGAAGTGTGCCAAAATCTAAAAAGGGCGATCGCCAGCGAAAAAATCGAAGACTTCCTAATAGTTAGCCGTTCCGATTCTACCCTGCGCGGTCACTATCCCATCGAAACCGACGCGATCGCCGAAGAACTCGGCCCCTTCGACGCCCATTTTCTAATTCCCGCCTTTTTTGAAGGAGGCAGAATTACCCGCCACAGCGTCCACTACCTAATAGTTAACAGCGTCCCGACACCAGTACACGAAACCGAATTTGCCAAAGATTCAGTCTTCGGGTACAGTCACAGTTACCTGCCAGACTATGTAGAAGAAAAAACCAAAGGTCGCATCCCCGCTGATGCAGTCGATCGCATTTTACTCGGAGACATTCGCTACGGAAGTTTAGATCGACTGATGGACATGACAGACAACCAATGTGCAGTTGTTGACGGCCAAAGCCAAGGCGATTTAGACAAATTTGCCAAACACATTCTCAATGCAGTCAGTCAAGGCAAAAAGTTTTTATTCCGCAGTGCAGCAAGTATTTTAACATCCTTAGCTGACCTCGGCCCGCAGCCAGTAGCAGCCGACGAAATGGCAAAATACGTCAGGGGCGGCAAACCCGGTGCCGTAATAGTTGGTTCCCACGTTAAGAAAACTACTGAACAATTGGAGCGCTTGTTAAAAGAACCCAATATAGTTAGCATTGAAATAGATGTATCTCACTTGTTAGAAGATTCACCTGAGTATCGCACCCAACTGCTCGATGAAATTCTCGAAAAAGCCCGCACTTCTCATGCCGATGGCAAAACGCCTGTAATTTATACCAGCCGCAAGGAACTCGAATTTGAAAATGCGGAAATCCGGTTAAAATTTGGAGAGGCGGTTTCTGCTTTATTGATGGATATCGTGCGGGGACTGCCTGCCGATATCGGGTTTTTGATTAGCAAGGGCGGCATTACTTCTAATGATGTTTTGAGTACAGGTTTGTCGCTGAAAAGTGTCAGGCAAATCGGTCAAATTATCGCAGGTTGCTCGGTGGTGAAAACCGAGGCTAATCATCCTCTGTTTCCCAATTTGCCAGTTGTTTTGTTTCCGGGAAATGTGGGGGATAGCCATGCTTTGGCTACGGTTTACAAGCGGCTGAGCAAGTAATCAGCAAACCAATCTAAAAAAACAGAACACCCAGAACCCCGACTTCTCTAAGAAGTCGGGGTTCTAAGATCGATACCAAGCTGGAGGCTTCTATTATTTTTATGACCTCCAGCCCGGTACATATCATCTTGGACTTAGATACCACATTTCCGCACCAAGAGCAACTAACATCAAAGAACAGGTATTAGAAAAAGTCTGGACTGGTTGGATAGCGATGCCTTTTGTGGACTTACACTTAGTAAATTGATGCGGAAGCTGTACCGAAGGAAGTATCTTGGCGGAAGCATAGAATGCTGCTGTGGTTTGGTACGATGCGACATATTTGGCGGAAGCATAAACAAGTTTAATAGGTGCTATTTATTAAATTAATCGATCGGAACGCATTATCAGTAAATATGCGGTTGTCAAATTAATATGAGAGTGAAATTTACTGGTTTTATTGGAGAGGGTCAGGAAACTATCATCTAAAAAAAACAGTATTTTTACCGTTTCAACTTTGATGGAGCAGTCCTAATATATAGTCTTATAGTTAATAAATCACTTTCAGAAAGCAAGGCAGTTTGATGTGATGAAGCACTTTTCCCTATTTTTATTGGTTTTAATTATTTCTGGCTTAGTGGCATTGAGTCATGTGCCTAGAGAAGTTATGGCGATCGAAGAGGTGGAAAGTGAGAGAGGATATAACTTGACATCTGTAGAAGCGACTAACAAGAATGCAGTTGAAAGAAATGGTATTCGGTTGGAAATTTTAGTACCAGACCGGGTGTGGCGCATACCTGAAAATCAGCCAAATGCTACTACTCCTGTTCGGATCGGTTTTCAACTTACAAACAATACACCTTACCCGATTCGCTTTCCTCCACTCGATCCCCTGCTGATATTTCCATTAGAAATAGTGGATGCTGATGGCAATTTATTACGGCGTTCTGGGGGTAGAGGTATGCTTCTCAACTCTCCGCAACTGGCTTGTCCCTTAGTTCAACCACGAGAAAGTCTAACCTTTTTCTTGAAAGCGGAACTTTTCTGGCAGAACAATCAGCTTCTCTTCGGAGGCAATGATGGATTGGGTGGCGGATGGACTTTCGAGATTGGGCCTGGTAACTATCAAATTAGGTTGACATACGTCAATTTTAGACCAGTATTATTCTGTGATGAACCCCAGATATATGAACACAAATTAACACAAGGGATTTGGACGGGTCAGATGGTAACACCCTTTGTGAAGTTCCGCGTCGTCCAGTCTGAATCTAAATAGAACTTAAGAGCCAATTTTTACTCGATTTCAAGCCGAGACCGATATTTTCTACCCCATAACAAGGAGTTGTCAAAAATGAAACTATCGCAACACTGGATAATTTTATTAAGTTCGCCCCTACTAATTTTACTCACAGGTCGAGCCAGTTTCGCGTTTTCTTTCACAATGCCATCCCAAAAACCAGATCCGATATGCACTCCTACCTCGCCTTACTGTTCCTCAATATCCTATACGAAGCCTGGTGTTGGTACTGTGACTGTCTCTACTACCTCAGTCTCAGAACTCCCACTAGGCGGCACAGATGATTTTTTTAACCTGCTAACGTCATCTGTCTGGGCACAAAATGGTTGGACTTTTAACAAGGCGCAACCTGTACAGTCTTTAACAGGTAGGTTTGATATTGGGGTTTATGCTCCCTTTATTTTTGTTACTAACCCTAACCCAGAAACTGTTGGGGCTGAAATACAAGTTCTTTATAACCCTGGTGCTGGTTTCGATCCAGTAGGAAGTAACGTTCATTTTATCCAACGGGTAGTTAACAATCATGCTTACACTGTTACCCTACAGGGAGTCATTAAGCAGCCACCAGGAACTCCTGACAATAAAATTGATACGGTACTAGAGCAAACTCAACCAGGTTTTATAGACCCCCAAAAACCAACATTTAACCCTTTTTACGACACCTATGGTCGGGTGATAAGGCCTCCCGCCGATCAAAGAATTCTTTTTGTGGATACTCCATCCCGAGATGATATCTATTATAACAACAAAAACTGGAGTGCAGAACTTTATCTTGCTGAGGTCAAAGATCCCATTAATAACCCAACTCAAGTGACAATATATAATGGGATATCATGGGGGTGGAAAAGCATATTTACTCCCCCTAAAACCACTAAAAAGTTCTCCGACAGCCTCGCCTCCGGTTTTGAAGTAGATCGTTTTAACCTCTCTGACCTTACCCCTGGTTCAAAATATATAGCCTGGACAAACAACGACCTCCCTTCCAATCGCTGCAACCCCAACACATTCTTAAGCGCTGACAATGACTCAGGTTTTCAGTTAGGATTTGACGACGACAGTAGCCCTGTAGGAAATGGCTTTGCCTCCGCACTAACCGGTACTGTGGGCAGTAGCGGCAATATCAACTTCGATGTCCGTGCTGCTGGTGGAGGTGCTCGCGGTCAAGACACAGGCAATTACGAGCTTTTTGTTGATGTTTACGACCCACAAGACTCGCCAGATTTTAGCGTAGCAAGTAGCGGTGGCGGCGGCTTCGGAAAAGAAATGCGCGGCCTGACACAGCAAAACCCCATCCTTCCCAATTCTATCCAAAATGGCTGGCAAGTCTTCAACAAAGTTCCCGGCTGCCGCTGGTTTGACCCTCCAACTACTTACGGCTTTGAATTCCAATCTCTGGAAGACACTTTATTTACTGAAATTCTCGATTTTCCTGCGGGCGATGACCAGGAATTTACTGTTGCAGTAGGAGATTCGATTCTCGGTAATTTCAGTCCGGGAGATAAATTAGACTTTGTTTCTTTATTGGGTTATCCAGTAGATAATTTTAGAATCACTGGGATTGATTCATTATTTGGTGAGACAGCAGAAACAGCATTTCCGATTCAATTAGCTTTTCAGGAACGGGAAGGAAGTTTCAAGATGCGGCAAATTTGCAAGCCAATTGATGCGGAAGCTGTACCGGAACCTGGGAGTATTTTGGCGACTAAGGGAATGCTGCTGTGGTTCGCTGGGATGCGGCATATTTTGCGAAAAAAGCGGCAGGCTGGATAATTTTTATAGACCCTAATATCCAGACCGGGGCGGGTTTTTGAGATTGTCAATTATTAGCAGATATTGTTGGTGAACCCGCCCCTACAGGAATCACTATCGAATGAGCCTAATATCCAGACCGGGGCGGGTTTTTGAGATTGTCAATTATTAGCAGATATTGTTGGTGAACCCGCCCCTACAGGAATCACTATCGAATGAACTGAAGATGCTGCGATTGCTTCGATTCGCTGGCACTGACACAAAGCTCGCAATTATTACACAACTATATTTCAGATGAAAAATCTTTACACTTTGCTATATGCTTTCAGTCTCATTCTCATCAACCCTTGGGGAGGCAGCCGCGGCGAAATTTGGACGCAGCCTAAAGTTTTTGTTGTCCTGCTGATTGTGCTTTCAAATTTATCATTTTTATGGGAAGAAAGGAAACTTTTAACTTTTTCCCGGCAGTGGAAAGTCTGCCTGATTTTGTGGGGATTTTTTTTGACTGTGGGAGCGATTTCTACCCTCAACAGTCCTTTCCCGGAGCGTTCTTTTTGGGGACAAGACCAAATGGGAGACGGCTGGCTGTACTGGCTGTTAATTTCTATTTTTAGCCTCACCAATAGGCTGCTGTTAAAACTGCATCCAGAATTGTTTGGCTGTCAAATACGGGGTTTGCTGATAGGAGGTGCGGTTGTAGCTATTAACGTTTTTCCGCAAGTTTTCAACTGGCAAATTGATTATACAGCAACGAACGGTCAGTCGATCGCACATGATGTTTTGGCTAGCACGATTTTTCGGGGACAGCAGCCGATCGCACTTTTCTCGCACCGCGGCCACGCAGCTATAGTATTGGCTCTGACAGCCGTTATTTGTGCGGTAGCTTGGAAGCGGAAATTAATTAGCGATCGCACTGCCACTCTCGCTTTATTTCTCATTCTCCCCGCTTTGCTATTTGCCAACACTCGCACAGCAGTTTTATCTTTAATTATATCACTATCTTACTTATTGGAACGGCAATATTACAAACAATTAATTCCTGGTATTTTTATTGGTTTGCTGGCCATTAGTGCGATGACTTTTACTAGACCTCTGGACTGGAATCGAGTATCTGTTGCACAAGTAATGTCCAGCCGATCGCCTTTGTGGGAAATTGCTGTGCGCGGGATTCAAAAACGACCTCTCTTTGGCTGGGGTTTTAACGGATTTGGCATCGCATATCCTTTCGTCGCCACTCCCAATAAGGTTCCTGAAATTGTGAATTTAGGTCAGTTTTCTTATGATTATATGGCCCCAAACGGACAGGTTCGCACTGAAAAAATACCGAGTTATAAAGCTCACAATTGGATTTTAGATACTGCTATTTCTACAGGCATTCTGGGACTAATCGCTGCTGTTGCTTTGTGGGGATATTGCTTGAAATGCGCGATCGTGTCGCTAAATACCGATTTATCAGCAGTGGCGATCGGCTATTTAACTTTCATTCTGCCTTGGTTTGAGTGCGCTCAATACGCGCAGGTGCTTTGGTTAGCGCTAGATGGCTCCGAATCGAGTTTTCCGAGTCCAAAACTCTCAATCCTGCAATAATAGTCGGCTTTTATCTTGCACCCACCGCTAACAAATGATATTATTATAAGTCTGCCTGCAATTAAAACCTCAGCCAAAAATTAAAAATCGTACCCGTAACAAAAACTCTTAAAAAAATTAGATTGCCAAAAAAGTCATGCTCGATACTCCACATCTAGGGCTGACCCCCCAAGTCCCACTCCTATCGGTAGCGTTTTGATACTTGTATCTGGCTGAGCCGGAAAACTCAGTACAAATTTTTGCCTCGTAATTTTTAGCTGAAAGGATTAACATATAAGGGTGACAGAACATTATCATCCCCTAAACTCATTAAAAGATGGCCATTGGTTCAAGCTGATCTGTGGGGCGAGCTTTCAGCACCTACCGGCTGTACGGAATCTCACCTTGGCTTACACCTTAGCAGGCGCTGACTGTATCGATGTCGCGGCAGATCCCGCCGCCGTCGCCGCAGCGAAAGAAGCCCTACAAGTGGCCAGCGACTTACAGGCAAGAACTCAAAACCGCAGGTTTGGCGGCAAAGGGTTGCCGTTGCTGATGGTGAGTTTAAACGATGGGGAAGACCCGCATTTTCGCAAAGCCGAATTCAACCCAGCCGATTGTCCGGTGGACTGCTGGCGGCCCTGCGAAAAAATATGTCCAGCCGAAGCAATAGTTTTTCAGAGTGCTGGCAGTGGTTTTTCCGGGGTGATAGACCAGCAATGCTATGGCTGCGGTCGCTGTCTGCCGATTTGTCCGAGCCAACTGATTTATACTCGTTCTTACGTGTCTGCTTCCGCCGCGATCGCACCTTTAATCTTGCAATCCGGTGCGGACGCCCTAGAAATCCACACGCAAGTAGGCAGAGAGGCAGATTTTGCGCGACTTTGGTCGAGCATAGCTCCCTGGGTCGCTCAACTCAAGGTAATAGCAATTAGTTGCCCCGATGGAGACGGTTTGATTGATTATTTGCGGACACTCTATCAAATAATTTCCCCCCTTCCTTGTCCCCTAATTTGGCAAACCGACGGTAGACCAATGAGCGGAGATATCGGAACAGGAACTACTAGAGCCGCAGTCAAACTCGGTCAAAAAGTTTTGGCTGCCCAGTTGCCGGGATACGTGCAACTTGCAGGCGGCACTAATGCTCACACTGTCAGCAAGCTGAGAGCCGAGGGACTGATGAAGGATGCCGGGAAAAATTTGTCAGTTCCCCCTGTCCCATACATTGCAGGTGTAGCTTACGGCAGCTATGCCAGGGTTTTGCTATCGCCAATTTTAGAACAGTTAGAAACAATGCAGACCGATCGAGCCTATGCCGTTCCGGTGGCAGTCACGCGGCCAGCAGCCGAAGTTCAAACATCTCGGCTACCTCAGCTCGAAGCCGTCCCAGAACTTCTCTCACAGGCCGTGAGTTTAGCTAGTTCTCTAGTTTCCCCGCTCAAAGAATTTTAGTCAGTAGTCAGTAGTCATTAGTCAGTAGTCATTTAGTTAGTGGTTAGTAGTTAGTGGTTAGTAGTTAATTCCAACAACAACTGGCAACTGACACATAACAACTGACAACTGGCAACTGGCAACTGACAACTGACAACTGACAACTGACTAAAAAGTTGAAAAAGTCACCGAACACATCGAGGCGAATGCAGATTACAGACGACCTCAACAAATTATTAGACATCGTGCCAGATGAGATCCGGCAGCCCTTAGAGCAGCACCCGCAGCGCAACAATCTCATTGAGATTGTCATGGATTTGGGCCGCCAACCAGAAGCTCGTTTTCCATCCTTGGCCGAACCTCTTTCCCAAACGCCGGTTTCCAAGGCACACATCAACTATTGCATCGAGCGAGTCGGCCACTTCGGCGGCGACAACCGAGCCGGTATCGAGCAAACCCTGCACCGAATTAGCGCCCTTCGCAACCGCAGCGGCGAGATTATCGGCTTGACGTTGAGGGTGGGCCGCGCTGTGTTCGGGACGATCGGCATTATCCGCGATTTGGTGGAAACCGGTCAGTCAATTTTGATGCTCGGCCGCCCCGGTGTTGGCAAAACCACGGCCCTGCGGGAAATTGCCCGCGTGCTCGCCGATGACTTGGAAAAACGGGTGGTAATCATCGACACCTCCAACGAAATTGCCGGAGATGGAGATATTCCCCACCCAGCGATCGGCAGAGCTCGCAGAATGCAAGTTTCCCGCCCCGAACTCCAGCACCAAGTCATGATCGAAGCAGTGGAAAACCATATGCCGCAAGTGATCGTGATTGACGAAATCGGCACGGAGCTCGAAGCTTTGGCGGCTCGGACGATCGCCGAAAGGGGCGTGCAGTTGGTCGGTACCGCCCACGGGAACCGGATCGAAAACTTGATGAAAAACCCGACTCTGGCAGATTTAATTGGGGGCATCCAAGCGGTGACGCTGGGAGATGACGAAGCAAGACGGCGTGGTTCTCAAAAGACGGTTTTGGAGCGCAAAGCACCGCCAACTTTTGAAATTGCCATCGAAATGCTGGAACGCCAGCGCTGGGTAATCCACGAGCGAGTTGCAGATTCGATCGACACTCTGCTGCGGGGACGCGAACCGAGCCAGCAAATCAGAAGCGTCAGCGAGACAGGAGAAGTAATTATCGAGCGCGAGTCAGCCGCTCCCCCCGCGCGGTTTCCGGGGATGGCCGCTTCCAGCAGCACGGCTGCGGTATCAGCAATCCGACCCGTCACACCGCTCTCTGGCTGGCGGAGTGCGGGCAAAATGGTGCCGATGCCCGCTCAAGGCGATAACTTCGCTGCTAAAAGCGCGCCGGTTTCTGAGACTCGGTATTTCGAGCAACTGCTCGAAGAATCCCTGTCCGTCGAACCGGTACCCAAGGCCGGACGCTATTCCCATAATGTCGGCCCTAACGGCGAAGATTTGCCCCTCCACGTTTATCCTTACGGCATACCTCGCCACCAGCTCGAACAGGTGATTTCGACGCTGAACCTGCCGGTGCTGCTGACGAAGGATATTGAGAGTGCTGACGTGGTTGTGGCTTTGCGATCAAACGTTCGGAACCAGTCGAAATTGAGGCACTTGGCAAAAACTCGCCAAGTTCCCGTGCACACAATTAAGGCCGCCACTATTCCCCACGTAGCCAGAGCTTTGCGGCGCCTGTTGGACATGGATGACCCAGGTACCCCGGAAGTGGCAGACCTCGCCTTATTCGCCCGCAGCGGTTCTTCTGACGAGCTCGAAGCTCTCGAAGAAACGCGCTTAGCAGTCGAGCAAATTGTCATTCCGAAGGGACAGCCGGTGGAACTCCTGCCCCGTTCTCCCAACGTCCGCAAAATGCAGCACGAACTTGTGGAACACTATCACCTGAAATCCCACAGTTTTGGGGAAGAACCTAATCGCCGCCTGCGGATATATCCAGCTTAAATTGGGAGATTAGTGCCTTTGAAGGCAGAAGGTGGAAGGCAGAAGGGATAATTTTTTCCTGGGTTCTGTCTTTGACCTTTTGCCTTTTTCCTTTAAGTAGCTGGCAAGTTTCTGATATGATGTGGTGTGACAGTGTTCTTTTTCAGGCGATCGGCTAAATTCCCAATTTATAATTCCCAATTTATAATTCCCAATTCCCCATACTTGGAATAGACGAGCTTACCACTTCCCCAATTTCCAATAGTTCAGCTACGCACTTCCCTTCGACTCCCTTCCGCGAAGCGGAGCGGACGAGCCGGGGGCTAGCAGCTATGCTCAGCACCAACTCAGCACCAGCTCAGTAAAAGTTCCCACTTCTCAAATTATTCAACGAATCTACCTGAGTTGACATGAATGATTCCATAATTCAGCTATTTATTAACTTAATTACTACTGAAATTGGGGTGCGAATTAGGTCCCAAGATCGAGCGGGTTTGTCTCATAAAGTCCTGACTCGGATGAGAGCCAAAAAAATTGCAGAACCCGAAAAATATTATAAACTTTTAACCGCCCAAACTTGGGAAAGTAAAAATGAATGGGCAGAATTAGTATTGCTATTAACAACAATTGAAAGCTATTTTATGCGAGATAAAGGACAGTTTGCTCTGTTAAAAAGAGTAATTTTTCCTGAATTGATAGAGCAGAAAAGAAACTTGCACAAAACCTTGGGAATGGAGCCGACACTGCGAATCTGGAGTGCGGGCTGCTCCACCGGTGAAGAACCTTATTCTTTAGCTATTGTTTTAAAAGAGTTGATTCCCGATTGGGAGCAATGGAAAATATTAATTTTAGGTACAGATATCAATGAAAAAGTAATCAAAAGAGCGCCCCAGGGAGTTTACAGTCATTGGTCGTTTCGCTTGGTTGAACCGCAGATACAAAAGCAGTATTTTCATCAGAGGCAAAATGATTGGGAAATTAATCTAGAATTGCGCGAAAGTGTCAACTTTAGCTGTGTAAATTTAATCAAAGATGAGTTTCCTAATATTTACCAAAATATTTATAACATAGACTTAATTTTGTGTAGAAACGTTTTTGTGTATTTTGAACATAAGTATATTTCATTGGTACTGAAAAAATTTTCCAATACCCTGAGACCTGGAGGATATTTAATGACCGGTCACGCTGAAGTTTACGGTCAAATTATGAACGAGTTTGAACCCAAGATTTTCCCGGAGTCGTTGGTGTATCAGCGTCGGGATGCAGTACCGGAGGAAGGCTGTCAAATAGAGTCTAGGGTTGCGACGGTAGGGGAAGCCAACTCGGCATTTCGGGAATTCCCGAAAGCAGATACTATGGGCGATGATAGTGGTGAGTTGCTAACATGGGAAACGATGCCACCTAGTGTTACTACTAACAGCCATTTCCCAGAGATAGAGATGCCGCCAGTATTAAAAATAAGTAATCCGCTGGGGAATATGCTGCCCTCTCGCTATCTGGAGGACGGCTTGCCGAACAAGGCCGTGTCAGTTACACAAAAAATAATAGCAGAAAATACTCAAAATAAAACGCCTCAAATGCTAATTTTAGAGGCTAAAAAATCCTTTAAAAATAAAAATTATGCTGAGGCAATCAACAAGGCACAAGAGGCAATAGACTTGCAGGGGCCTAATTTTGATGCTTATTTTTTAATCGCTCAAGTTCAGGCCAATGCCGGCAATTATTCTCAAGCAATAGAATACTGTAATAGAGCTAGAAAAGTAGAGCCTGCATCAGTATATACTGATTATTTACAAGCTCAAATTGCTGAAGAACAGGGGCAATTGGAAACAGCAAAAAATTTATTAAAGAGGACTATTTATATGTGTCCCTCTTTTGTTTCAGCTTATATAGAACTAGGAAATATATACAATAAAGAAGGTCAAGTAAAAAGAGCTCTTAAAATGTACAATTCATCTTGTGAAATCCTGAAAGCACTACCGCCAAACACTCCCATAGATTCACAGGGGAAAATGACAGCTAGTCAAGTGCTGATGAATGTAAAAAAATTGTTAAGATTATACAGTAAAGAAAGTGTACACTAAAATATGGAAACTCAACCGTATCTTATCTTTGAACAGAACGGTTTTCTCTGCGGTATAGAAGCCTGCTACGTTCGGGAAATTTTCTTTCTGCCGGAGTTGACAGCAATTGCAGAAGCACCTCAAGATATTGTTGGGGCGATCGACCTTCGGGGCGAAATTCTGCCCGTGATGGATCTGAATCTTCGTTTTGGATACGTTTGGCAAGAGTATTCTGTGACAGATAGTACGATCGTCATAGAGTGGCAAGAATCGAAACTCGGTATAATTGTCAATCAAGTTCGCGAAGTTAAGGAACTCTCAGAAGATGCCATCACTCCGCAGCTATCTTACGGACGAGGGAATTCAGAAGCCTCTCATCATTTTGTAGCTGGACTGGCCCGCTGCGAAGACGATATTATCATGCTGCTGAATCTCGAGCACTTAATTCGATATTCTCCCGAAAAATTAGAGGAAAGCTGGCCTGTTTCTCCAAGCAATGCAGGTAATGAAGAAAGAGGAGGTGAGGCAGACAGGGAAAATTTACAGTGGCAAATAAATGCAAAATTGTTAGGCGCAAATCCTAAAATTTTGAGCAAGAGTCAAGTTTTTTGTCCACAGGCTACGCCGGAAGAAAAGGAAATTTTTAAATCGCGGGCTAATAATTTGAGGCGGCGAGGCGAGGAGGAAAATGATGCTGCAATTAATATGTCTTTGGCAGTGTTTGCTTTGAATGGCGAATACTTTGGTATTCATTTGGATCTAGTCCGCGAATTTACTGACATTGGTCAAGTAACTCCGGTTCCTTGCACTCCAGATCGCATAGTGGGAAATATAAATTTGCGGGGAGAAATTGTGACCATAATTGATATTCGCAGTGCTTTAAATATGTCTTTCAATATGTCGGAGGCTGCCAATTATCTCTCTAAGGCGATCGTTGTTGAAGTAGCCGATTTGGTCGCTGGTATAGTTGTTGACGAAATATTAGATATTATATACTTAAATGTGTCGGAAATTGCGTCTGTTCCGGCAGCACTGCATTCTGCCAACCGTGAATATCTACGGGGGACAGCTATTTACGGGGAAAAAATGATGGCTATTTTGAACTTGCAAAAACTGCTGACAAAAGGAGGAGTAGTTGTTGATGAAGAGGTTTGAACCAAGAACAGGACTTACGCAAAGCCTATGTGCCATGAGTCCAGTGAAGCATCTGGCTTGGTACTTCATTTCCTTCCCAATCCCGATCCAACGCATAGATCAGAACTGGTAACGAGCGAGACGTAGCATGAGAGAATTATCTTGAAATGCGTCCAGGACTAAAGAAGTTAGTTATACCACAATACGGTTAAGTTAAGCTCGATCTCCCTGACGCCCCCCTTCTCAATGGGGGGAGAAGCAAGAACTTACTCAAAGTTCTCGCAACGATGCGGGGGATGCGAGGGGGACTCTGAGGAATAAATAGTTTTAACCAAACCGTATTAACTTATACCAAATCAGCTTTTCAAGCGAGATTTGACTAAGCAACCTAATTCGTGTATACACGTGCTTAAATTAAGGAGAAAAATATGTTTTCTAAGTTAATAAAATTAAATATTAGAAATAGAATGCTGCTGGCTTATGTAGCGCCCGCAACTATATACTTGGGTTTTCCCGTGCTAGTTTATACAACTACTAATCAGGTGTTGAATAATTTTGCAGAAGTAGAAAGGATCGAAAATGTGATCAGACATACAAATGAGATGTCCGCAGGTGCTGAACAAATGGTACGGGGGATGCGTGGGTATTTAATTAATAAAAATCAGCAGTTTTTAAATGATTTTAAAACAGGTGGAGAATTAGCTCGTGAGTCGGGTAATAGTGCGGAGTTGAAGATGGCAAATCCTGAACAGAAAATGCGCTTAGAGAAAATGCTAGAACTCTGCAACGAATATTATGACGGTTCTAGCGAAATAGTTGCTTTATTACAAAAAAATAATAGAACCGCAGCCTTAGCTCTCTTTAACAGCGGAAAACAGACCCAATTTGTGGATGAATTTGTGGAAATAAATAAGCAATTTCGCGAAATAGAAGTAAAAGCGATTAAGCAAGCTACAGAAAAAACCAAGCAATCTTTAGTTTTCTTGATCTCGGCATTGGTATTTGGTTCCGTATTTTTATTGGTGTTAGGTGCGGTTATAGCTTGGCTGATTTCGTCAGGAATTGCCCAAACTATCGATCGCGCAATTAGCTCGATCGCCACTTCTTCCACTGAGATTGCAGCCACCGTGGAAGAACAGGAACGCATGGCAAGTCAGCAAGCAGCTTCCGTAAATCAAACTACTACTACAATGGACGAATTGGGAGCATCTTCCAGGGCGACATCACAGCAGATAGAGACAGCCGTGGTTCAAGCAATGCAAGCTTTGAATTTAGCTGGAGGTGGCACAAAAGCTGTAGAACAAACTTTAGAAGCAATGGCAACTCTGAAAACTAAAGTTCAGGATATCCAAGGACAAATTATAGAGTTGAGCGAACAAACAGATCACATTGGTAATATCTCAACTGTAGTTAGCGATTTGGCTAATCAAACTAATATGTTAGCACTCAATGCTGCTGTTGAAGCTGTGCGGGCGGGAGAACACGGCAAGGGGTTTGGCGTGGTGGCGTCAGAAATTCGCAAACTTGCCGATCGCAGTAAAAAGTCAGGAGCACAAATTAATCTATTAGTTGCTGATATTCAAAAGGCAATTAACTCAACAGTAATGGTGACAGACGAAGGAACTAAAACAGTGGAATCGGGTGTGAATATTGCCTCAGAAACTGCAGCGGCATTTGCAGGAGTTGCCAATGCCATTAACAATGTGGTTTTGAGCTCTCAGCAAATTTCGCTGAATGCCAAACAGCAATCGATCGCGATCGAACAGGTAGTGCAAGCTATGAACTCTCTCAATCAAGCCGCAGCCCAAACCGCTTGCGGTATCAGTCAAACTAAAGTCGGTACTCAAAAATTGAATGAAGCAGCCTTAGATTTGAAAGCAGTTTTGTAGGAAATCGATTAATTATGAGTAGTTACCCAAGAATGCCAAATATATCCTTAAAAATTAAATCAATTGCTTTGGCGATCGAGTTCCCTCCAATTCCAGCGATATTAACGGGAGTAATAACTTGTTTCTGGGCAAATCAGAACCTAATCTCAAATCAGCAGTGTAGTTTGTTGTGAGTTGTGAGTTATTATTTGGGAGTTGTTATTTTTTCTTTACTACCAATTCCCAATTCCCTATACTTCGGCTACGCGGGAGCATCTCAATGAAAGCAGCCCTCCCCTAGAAATTGGAGCCAGCAGCCAGCAGCCAGCAGCCAGCAGCCAGAAGGAAGAAGCCTGAAGAAGTGTTTTTACAAATATGAGATGCTCCAGGCTACGCGAGCGTATAATTTCCCAATTCCCTATACTTAGACTATGCGAGCGTACAAGTTACCAGTAACCAATGATGAACAAATTTTTCCAAAAAATGCAGCACCGACTGTTGCTACTCCTAATTTTAAGTACCTTGATTCCAGTATCTATTGTTGGCTGGTATGGAATTTATTCTTCAACAGAAGCACTGCAAAATTTAGCATTAATAACCCTAAGTGACAGTGTTGATTCTAGCGCCAATCAAATGATTAACAAATTTGAAAATCTGAGAGCAGATATTTTGTTTCTCCCCAAAACTCCCCCTGTTCAGGGAATGATTAGAGCAAGGGCAGGAAATGGAGTAGACAAACAAACTAATTCAACTTATAAAGATTGGGTTTATCGAATGCAACTCACATTTTTAGCCATGATGGAAGCTAAGCCATATTATATGCAATTGCGTTACATAGATAACAGTGGCAAGGAGATCGTGCGCGTAGATTCTGACGGCCCAAATATCCAAGTGATTCCAGACTCTCAACTACAAAATAAAGCAGACAGAGATTACTTTCTAGCAACTATGAAGCTAAAATTAGGAGAAGTCTATGTGTCTTCTTTAGAGCTGAATCAGGAAAGGGGGAAAATAGAAATTCCTTACAAGCCAACAATTCGCTACGCAACTCCAATTTTTGATACCAAAGGAGAAAGACAAGGTATTTTGATTAGTAATGCTCTAGGTAGCACTCTGATCGACAGGGTTAAAAATCTTAATCATGAATTATCAGATCAATCTTTTATCTTAAATCAAGATGGGTATTATCTGGCTCATCCCAATCATAAAAAAACATGGGGATTTGAACTCAAAACTAAGGAAAATGTCAAAAATGATTATTCAGGAGACATTGTTGCTAAAATACTCTCAGGTGGTCAGGGAAATATTGATAATAGGGATCTAGTGATTAGCTATAATACAGTTTTTCCCAGCAAACAAAATACCAATAAGTTTTTAGTGATAGTGGATAGTTCACCCAAAAAGTTGCTATTTTATTCCATCGATTCGCTTCAAAAAATAGCAGCGATGATTGCTATTGTTTCCCTGGCTGTCGTGCTGGGATTTGGCTGGTTTTTCCTGCAACAGATTGTGGCTCTCATTCGGGGGCTGATTTACCAAATTTCCTCATTCTCAATGCAAATAGAATCTAATATGAATAGGCAAGAACAAATAGCAGATAGGCAATTTGTTTCGGTCAATCAAACAACTATAACTCTAGAAAATTTGGGCAGATCTTCTCAGCAAACAGCCGAGCAAGCTGAGTCTGTTGCCATTGCCGCTCGCCAAGCTTTAAATTTAGCCGAAGAAGGTACTAAAAAGGTAGATCAAACTCTCAATCAAATGCTGAATCTTAGAGAAGCTGTGGTGGCAATTTCTAAGCAAAATCATCGACTCGACGACAGCACGAGTCAGATTGGCAATATATCGACTCTCGCAAGTTTGGTTAGCGATTTAGCCAGCCAAACTAATATGCTGGCTCTTAACGCCGCTGTTGAAGCAGTCAGAGCCGGTGAGTACGGTAAAGGTTTTGCGGTGGTAGCAAGCGAAATTCGTAAGTTAGCAGATGAAAGCCAAAAAGCAGCACAAAAGATTAATGGTATTGTTCCAGAAATTAAGGGCGCGATCGACTCCACGGTGAAAGCAACTGAAGATAGTCGCAAAACGGTTGCAGAAGGGGTGAAAACAGCACAAGATACGGCAGAGGCTTTTATGGGTGTGAGGGAAGCTTGCAATTTGGTGTTTGCTAGCAACCAGCAAATTTCATTTAATGTTAAACAGCAGGCGATCGCGATTCAGCAAGTAGGTGATGCCATGAGTTCTATGAAGGAATCTGCCTCTCAAACAGTCAGTGGCATTACTCAAGTTAAAATCGGTACTCAGCAACTCACAGAAGCTGCATTTAATCTTAAAGAAGTAGTGTAGTCATTAGTCATTAGTTTTTAGTCATTAGTCATTAGTCATTAGTCATTAGTCATTAGCAATCGACTGAGTATTCAACATAATTATCATTACCAATTACCCATGAGTCCTGCTCAATTACTTATTCCTAAAAAACATATATGATGATTGAAGATAGAGAACTTCGAGATGTATTTAAAGTCGCTAGTCAAGAACACTTACAGAAACTAGATGACGGATTGCTGTACTTAGAACAACATCCAGACGACTTAGCTAAGTTAGAACAATTGTTGCGGGAAACCCATTCTCTTAAAGGTGATGCTGGGATGCTGGGAGTAAAAAATGTAGCATCTTTAGCTCATCAAATGGAGCATATTTTGGGAGGTGTCAAGCGGGGAGAAACTCCACTAAATTCAGATATTAGCGATCGACTTTCGCAAGGTTTAGACGCCATCCGCAAACTCGTTAACGAAGCCGTTACCGGCGAAGATTCCGGCGTTAATACTTTTTACATCCTCGCTAGCATGATGGGTGCTTCTAGTCAGCCACAGCCACAGGCTGCAGCCTCAATAGTAGAGTTCTCATCTTCACAAGTACCAGAACAACCGTTGGTAGAACCGCAATTTACTGAGCCTGCTACCCAAGAACTAGAAACAAATGTTGAAACTTCTGAAGTCCTTAACTTAGAGAAAAATTCCTCTTTTTTACCCCTACAATCCAAGCCAGAAATTCTACTGCAAGCTCAAAACTTGCCTGCACCTTCTGGGCCCGCCAGTGAGTCGGCTCCGCAGTCGGCAGTTACTGCATCCTCAACCTCATCTTACCGCATTGAAACCATTCGCGTTGCAACTCAAAATTTAGACGATTTAATGACTCAAGCAGGAGAACTTACTGTCACAAAAACTCGGCTAGGACACCGAGTTGCAGAGCTCGAACAAATTACAACTTTGTGGGAAGAGTGGAGCCGAGAATATTTTGTAACGAGCTTGACTGTCGATCGGATGCAAATAGATGAAAACGGTATTAAAGCCAACGGTAAATTTAGCCAATTGCAGGATTACTATCAACGTACAGAAGAACGTTTAGAACGTCTCGGAACTTTAGTCAACCGCTTGAGAAATCGAGTTTATGAAGATACTGCCCGACTCGAATTAATCGCTGAGGCATTAGAATCAGGAATTCGCACTCTGAGACTGCTGCCTTTGTCTACTATTTTTAATTTATTTCCTCGAACTGTTCGAGACTTGGCTAAACGGGAAGGTAAAGAAGTTGCATTAGTGATTGAAGGAGGCGAAACTACAGCAGATAAACGCATTTTAGAGGAAATGAAAGACCCTTTAATGCACATGATTAGAAATGCGATCGACCACGGTATTGAAACTGTTGAGGAGCGGAAAAAACTAGGTAAACCTGCCGTGGCTACTCTCCGAATCAAAGGCTATAATATTGCTAGCAATATTATTATTGAAGTGGCTGATGATGGTCGGGGACTAAATCTAGAGAGCATTAAACAAACGGCTATAAAACGTAATATTTGTACGCTTGAACAACTGGCAGAAATGACCGAAACTCAAGTACAATATTTGATTTTTACTCCGGGCTTTTCGACCAAAAAATTTGTTACCGAAGTATCGGGGCGCGGGGTGGGGTTAGATGTAGTTCGCACTAATGTTGAAGCCCTAAAAGGTAGTATTCAAGTAGAGTCTTTACCGGGAAAAGGATGCACTTTGAGGCTGCAAATCAGCACGTCTTTAGCTACAGCCAATGTATTAATTGTCATAGTTGAAGACATTCCTTATGCTCTGCCAGTCGAGTTTGTAGACACGGCACAACAGGTGTCTCAGTCTGAGATATTTGCTATAGAAGGTAAGGAAACTATACTTTCAAAGGATCAGCCTCTGTCAGTTGCTCATCTGACAGATTTACTAGAATTAAACAATAGACAAGGGTGGCAAAAAAGTCGGTATTTGAGACAGGAAACCTGGAGCGAAATTCTGAAAAAGAATCAAAACTACTTCCGAAATTCAACTTCTTCAAAAATGCCTTGTATTGTTTTGAAAGTTGGGGAGGAAAGATTGGGATTATTTGTAGATGCTTTGATAGACGAACAGGATGTGGTGATGAAACCTCAAAGTCAATTGCTGAAACGGGTGCGAAATGTTTCGGGTGCCACAATTCTCGGTACTGGGGAAGTTTGTATGGTACTCAATCCCCACGATTTGATAAAATCTGTACGCCAGCAAGTTTCGTCTCGTGGGGTTGGGAGTGCGCGATCGCAACTTGAGACTGCCAGCCGAAAACAAGTTATACTATTAGCAGAAGACT
This sequence comes from Microcoleus sp. B9-D4, assembly GCF_036705105.1. NCBI lineage: Bacteria > Bacillati > Cyanobacteriota > Cyanophyceae > Oscillatoriales > Microcoleaceae > Microcoleus > Microcoleus sp. B9-D4. The sequence continues at coordinate 9,292 of NZ_JAUBTS010000022.1, read as the reverse complement.
CGATCGCCACGCGCACTCAAGAAAAGCGCATCCTGGAAGCTGCGGGTTACGAAGTTGTGACTGCGGTAGACGGATTGGATGCTTTCCATAAATTAAAAACTCGCGATTTTGATGCTGTGATTTCTGACATACAAATGCCAAATTTAGACGGTTTGGCTCTGACTATTAAGATTCGGGAGCAAAAAGAATACAGTGAGTTGCCGATAATTTTAGTGACATCTTTGGCATCGGATGAAGATAAAAAAAGAGGGGCTGATGTGGGGGCAAATGCTTATATTCCTAAAGGCACTTTCAATCAAGATGTGTTGGTAGAGACACTAAAAAGGTTAGTTTAGTCATTAGTCATTAGTCATTAGTCATTAGTCATTAGTCATTAGTTATTAGCTATTTGTTATTTACTACCAATTAGCAAGGCCCAATGCCCTGTGTCTAGTGAAAAATTCCCCGTGCATGGATGCCGAATTTATCATTTCCCATTCCCCATTCCCCATTTCCCAGCAAACTGATGTTATCGCCCATTAAACTATTGTTAGTTGAAGATTCTCCAGTAGTTACGCTCGTCCTCAAACGAATTTTTGAGTCCTCGCCAGACATCCAAGTTGTAGGAACCGCTTGCAACGGATTAGAAGGACTAGAATTAATCCCAAAACTTCAGCCCCAAGTAATCTGTACGGATTTGAACATGGCACCAATGAACGGGTTAGAATTTACGGAAGAAGTAATGAAGAAATATCCGCTACCAATTTTAGTAATTAGTGCTTCAGTGCAAGCGAATGATACTCAGAATGTATTTCAAGTATTAAATGCTGGTGCATTGGATGTTTTTCCGAAACCGATTGGCGGGTTGGTATCTGATTACGCTCGCCTAGCCAATCAATTAATAGCTAAGGTTAAAATACTCTCAGGAGTTAAAGTATTTACACGGCATCAAAAAAAGATGCCAACAGAATATAATAATCAACTTGTAAAAATCAACCAAGCACCAGTTGCTAATTACAAGTTTTCCAAGGAAAATGCTAAATCTCCAACTATTAAAGTATTGGCTATAGGGGCTTCTACAGGGGGGCCGCAAGCACTGTACGCGATTATTTCTAAACTTCCGGCTAGTTTTCCAGTGCCTATAATTTGTGTCCAGCACATCAGTGAAGGTTTTTTGCAAGGATTAGTTGATTGGCTGGGTAATGAATCGAAACTGCCTGTTAAGATAGCTGCTTTTGGGGAAGTGCCACAAGCAGGGACTGTTTATTTCCCGCCAGAAAAACGTCATTTAGAATTGGACTCTCAAGGGCGATTTATTTATTCAGAAGCTGCTCATGCTACGGGACACTGCCCTTCTGTAACGGTGACATTTAAGTCGGTAGCTAATTTTTATAGTCGGGCAGCAGCAGGGGTTTTACTGACAGGAATGGGTAGAGATGGTGCTGACGGAATGTTGGCTATCGCCAGACAAGGGGGGTTGACAATCGCCCAAGACGAAGCTAGCTGCATTGTCTTCGGAATGCCCAAGGAGGCGATCGCCCTCGGTGCCGCCCAATATGTTCTACCTGTCAGTGCGATCGCTCCCCTACTCTTGGCTAAATTAAAAATTTAGGACTTACCTCGCAAATAGTGCAGAATGCCCCGCCCCTCGACTTGTTAAAGAAGTCGAGGATCACAGAGCGCGATCGCAACTTTTTAGTTCATTAATTACTCAAATTACTTGATTAATTACTCAAAACAGATTTTTTTTCTAAGTCCGATTATTTGATTTTGATAAACTTACCAATTACCTCGCGCAACTTATCAGCATCAAACGGCTTAGTTAAATACTCTGTTGCTCCCGCCAAACGCCCCTGTACCTTATCAAATGCTCCATCTCGCGCTGTCAGCATTACGATCGGCAAATTCTGAAACTGAGGCAAGCTCCGCACCGTGCGGCAGAGTTCCAATCCGTCAATACCAGGCATCGAAACATCCAGCAACAAAACCGAAATTTGTTCGTGATAAATCGTTGACAAAGCATCCACTGCATTGTCGGTTACGAGAACTCGAAACTCTTTGCTTAAGGCCTGTTTAACAAGTCCTTGCATCACGACGCTATCATCAACTGCCAAAATAGTTGGTACTTGACTGCTACTTGCAGACATATTCTTCTCCCTGTTTATTTATAGTTCTTGAAAATACAAAACATACTTCCTGCAGTTATTTTTTGAGAGTTGCCTCTACGCAATTGTCAACCCCGTTGGAGCGTTAGTTGAAACTTTACCCCTGTTTTTTTACGTCAAACTCGAAAAAAGGGATTGGGAGAGTGGTCGATCGGCAATTACAACAGTTGCAAAATGTGCATTCCAGCCCAGAAACCCTATACGGTCGAGTTTGACAAACTCTTGTTACAAAGTTTAACATCTTAGCAATCTTTTGTAGTTTATCTCCTAACTGTAGTTGAACTCCCGGCTAAGGCACAGCTCGGTAAAGGACACTGGTATTGTGCCACAAACCCATGATTTAAATCTACCAGCAAGTCAGCTACCCACGATTAGACAAGTCTGTTAAAATACAATTAAACTGATAAAAAAATTCTAGGTAAGCAATCGTCATATATTTGGGAAAGGTGCTTCCTGCCAACAGAGGCTCTTAGATTTAGAGAGCCGGAGGTATTCAAAAGCATAGTCAACTGGAAGTATAATTTATATAGTCTTAGATCAGGGGTGCTCTAACTCCCATAACCCAAAAGTTTCCAGATCAGTCAAGAGGTTAGTCTGAATTCGGCGCAAGCAGCCTGCGCCGAATTTGCGCCCACAGTCTCACATCACACAATTCATAGCTTGTTTTTCTCGAAAGTATTGAGAAGGGCGGTTGCCAGCAACTAGACGGGCAGTTACACATGATGAAAGCACCCTTGCCTCTTGGTAAAAAAGTGTTCAAGCTCCATAACATTGACTTGTATCAGCTTCTGGGATCTGCTCCAGAGGCTTGCTTGGACAGTTTGGTCGGTTTGGCAGCTCATATCAGCCGAACTCCTATTGCTTTCTTGAGCTTGATTGACGGTAATCGCCACTGGTTGAAGTCGCAGTTAGGTATCGATCGAACTTTGGCCCACCGTTACCTGAATTTTTGCGCTCGCGCCCTGGAGCCAACTCCCGAAGATTTCGCCCAGAGTTCAAACTCAAACTCGGAATTTGACCGGGTAATTTCCCTGCAACAACCGCCAGTTGCTCCCGAATTTGCGATCGAACTCCCTATAAATTCCTTTAAAGAACAGCCTGCGGCCATTGTTCGAGACGCTTCCACAGATGTGAGATTTGGCGAGCATCCGCTGATCGTTTTCTACCCCTTCGTGAAATTTTACGCCGGAATCCCAGTTGTTAGCTCAGATGGGCAGGTGCTGGGAGTGCTATCCGTCATGGACTCGGTGCCGCGAGACTTGACAAAAGAAACGATAGAAGCTCTGCAAGCTTTGAGTCGGCAAGTTGCGAGTTTGGTGGAGCTACGCTGGCAATTAGTCAAAGCCCAGAAACAGTTGCCAGAGGTAGAAGATATCACCTCGGACAGCCCGCAAATCTCGGAGTTAGTTCCTGGCTCGACCCGATCGAGCTTGTGTGCGGTACATACGCCACAGAGTAGCAGGACAATATACGGAACAAAAAAGCTCCCGACGCTGGGGGAAACAGGCAAATCTCAATATGGGTGGGAAGCTTCAGCGGTCATCGGGCGCGCGGACGATACCCAACAAATCCGAGAAATCGTTGCAGGCCCCCGCGATACCTCCGATCGCCAACTAACGGCAGCGTCCCTACAAGAGCGAGCTCGGTTGGGAACCCTGCAAGCTAAAGTCGGTGCAGCCCTCGGACAAGGCGGGAAAATATCGGTCATCCTCAACCGCTGCACAGAGGCAATGGTAGAGTACCTCGACGCCACAGGGGCGAGCATCTGGACTTTCAACCTGCAGACAGAGCGGTTAGAATTGCAGGCCTATTCAGGACTTAGCAGCCAAGATTGGGCAAAAGAAATAGAAGATTGGGTGCGAACAGAAGCGGGAAAACTCCAAACGGCTCCTGTGTGTCTAATGTCGAACCCGTCTCTGTGTACCATTGCCTATCCGCTGATTGTCGAAGAGCGGCTGGTGGGAGTGATGGCTCTGTGCAGTAGCGCTTTAGCAAGCGAGGGAGCGCTAGAAGTTCTGAGTTGCATGGCTAACGCCATCGCCGTGGCGATCGATCGCCACGCAGCCCGAGAAGAATTGTTGAGCCGCCGGGAAGGCTTGCTCTTCGGCCTCGCCAGCCAGATGCGGAATTCCCTCGACCTCGACAAAATTTTAGATACGGCTGTCAACGAAATTCGCAGCTTGTTGCAGGTTGACCAGTGCTACTTTTTGTGGTACTCCATCTCGCGAGACGGCCAGCCCAGCTTTGCAATCACCCACGAGGCGGCAAATCCCGAACTGAAAGAGCGGCTCACAGAATACCCGATCGAACAAGTAACCCTGCTGGCCGAGAAAATTAGCCACCGCCAAACGCTCCGGATCGGCGACGCTGCAACAGCACTCTGCATAGAATCGCCCACGCGAGCTTTTTTGAGCAGTATCGGGATTGTTTCTAACCTGCTGCTGCCACTCAAGACTCGCTCCGGTCAAATGGGTGCTGTAGTTTGCAACCATTACAGCAGCCACCGTTCCTGGGCGACGAGCGAAGTGGAATTGCTGCAAGCGGTGGTGGATCAACTGGCGATCGCGATCGACCAAGCCGAACTCTACGCCCAAACCCGCGCGGCAGCCTTAGCCGCTCAAACTCAAGCCCGCCAACTGACGGAAACTTTGCAGCAGTTGCAGCAGAAAGAAGCTCAGCTCATCCAAAACGAAAAAATGTCCTCTCTCGGTCAAATGGTCGCCGGCGTCGCCCACGAAATTAACAATCCGGTTAATTTTATTTACGGCAACTTGACTTATTGCAAGCAGTACATGAAAAATCTGCTGGATTTACTGCACTTGTATCAAAAGCATTACCCCGATCCTTGCCCTGAAATTCTCGACAAAAGCGAAGAAATCGATGTTGATTTCATAGTGCCGGATTTGCTGAAAATTCTGTCTTCAATAGAGATGGGAACTGAACGCATCCGCCAAATAGTCCTGTCTCTGCGGAACTTCGCGCGCCACGACGAAGCCGAGATGAAGCTGGTGGACATTCACGAAGGGATTGACAGCACGCTGCTGATTTTGCAGAGTCGCTTGAAGTCCAATGGGCTAATACCGGGAATTGAGGTAATTAAAGACTACGGCAACTTGCCGAAGGTAGAGTGCTATCCCGGACAGCTCAACCAAGTCTTTATGAATATTTTGGCGAATGCGATCGACTCTTTGGAAAATCAGCCTCCACCCAAGACGATCAAAATCTCGACGGCGGTGGTGAACCCAGACTCGGAGGCTGATGAGTCAGGAAAGTCGAGGGGTCAAGTTGTGGTGATTCGGATTCAAGACAGCGGGCCGGGATTGGCCGAAAAAGCTAAATGCCACTTGTTTGACCCTTTCTTTACAACTAAACCTGTGGGCAAGGGTACGGGACTCGGCTTGTCTATCAGCTACCAGATTGTGGTGGAAAAACACGGAGGAAGCTTGAACTGTATCTCGAAACCAGGACAGGGAGCGGATTTCAGGATTGAAATCCCGGTAGATCGCCCCCGTGCGATCAAAGCATAAACCTGCGAGCGATGGGCTCCAAAAACATTTTTTAAATTTTATTGTCAAAATGCTTGACAGATTCCCGTGTCTGGGTGTTAATATATTAAATGTTGAGACGTTGGGGCGTCGCCAAGTGGTAAGGCAGCTGGTTTTGGTCCAGCCATTCAGAGGTTCGAATCCTTTCGCCCCAGTTAAATTGTTTCCGGTCAATCAATTGTTGAACTCATTTTTTTTACTCATAGTTTAGAGTTAGCGCTTGCCAGACGAGAGACAAAAAACTTCTTTACTACTCACATCTTGCACCATTCTCAGGAACGGGCTCTCCGGCCCGTTCCACAAAGACTAGATTTTCTTGTGGAACAGGCCGAAAAGCCTGTTCCTAAAAGACTAATTGAGAAGGGTGCAAGATATAAGTTACTAGAAACCTAATTAGGGCTTGCTCTTAGGATATAACAAACCGGGTTTCTTGCTGCGGGTTTTACCTAAAAGCCTAGATTTGTGGTCAAGAAATTGGTTTTTTTGGTCGCCAGTGCCCATTTTTCGCAGAAACCGTTGTTTGTGCGTAATCTCACTTCTGAGTTCGCCGGAATTGTATAGCAGAAGGAAGAAGGCAGAAGGCAGAAGGAAGAAGGCAGAAGGAAGAAGGCAGAAGGAAGAAGGAATAAAATAAATCGTTTCAGCCATTAACAACGTCCTAACTGTGTTGGCGGTTGCTATAAAATCGAGTCAACATTCAACACTCATATCAAATCCGGTTGCATTGGAGTCATTAAAAAGCTCTTGACGCCGAGAAAACAGAGGAAGAGAACACAGAGATGAATAATTCCCATGCTACCGGATTGGATATCAACCATCCTTCAGTTTTTTGACCCCGAGTTAACAGTCAACAGTCAACAGTCCACAGTCAACTGGCCCTACTCCATATCACTGCAAAGTGCTGGGCCCACGAGCGTTTAGCCGATCGAAAACGTATCGGGAAATGGCCGGAAATGTTGTTTCGTCCTTGGCATAAGCCGGATCATCTGCGAAAACAACTAAGATATAAATCGCGCGATCGTCTAAAGTTCTAACAAATGCCGCTTCACTGCGGGATTTGGAAGTATAGCCAACTTTGGAACCAAAATAAATATTAGTTGGTAAAGATTCGCCGAGAAATCCTTTTATCGAATTGCTAGGGTCATTTTTCCATGCCTTGGGGTCTAAGTCTCTAGTCAGCAAGTAAGCCATTTTACGGCTGGCGACGCTGGAAACTGCTTGCCTAGTATAGATTTCATATATTAATCTGGCCGCTTGGTCGGTAGTTACTTGATTGCGAATCGGCACAGAAGCATCGCCCCGCAATTGCAAGTCGCGACCGATTGGCCCTTCTTGTCTTAAATAGTATATGGGATAATTTTTGGTGCTTATACGAAGATCATTGTAGCCTGCTGACTGGAAAAATGTGTTAATTTGAGTGCGCTTTTTCAGCCATGTTTGCAACTCTTCTCCTGCGAGCCGTCCGCCGGATTTTGTATCTGTGATTTTGTCTAAAAGTCTGCTGGCAGCATCGTTGTTGGAGATGCGAATCATTTGCTCTAGGTCGTTTTTAAAGGCAGATTCTCTTTGCGTAATGATGCCTTTTTCTAGGGCGGAGTAAAACGCTGCCATCCAAAATAACTTGGCAACGCTAGCGGGAAATCGGAGAGTTTGATTTTGATATCCGGCAAAGGTGTGACTTTTGGAATTGCTGACATCAAATAAGGTAATTGATAGCCGTTCTGCGGGCATTCCTTTGGTGGTTGCAATTTTCACAGATTCATCAACAATCCCTTGCAATTCTTGAGAGTAAACTGGATTGGGAGGTGTTTTTATGTTGTAGCTAAAGGTAGGCTCGCTTTGACGATCGGCTAAATTTTCCGATGGTTCAATTGTCGGAGGCGAGAGTGTTTCTTGAGGCGAGACGGCCTGTTGAGCCAAGATGACTGGCGGTTCTGGGGCGCGGCGAATTCTGAACGGTATTGTGACAATCCAACCGATCGCGATCGCCCCGGCAATTAAACACAGGATGTTACGGTATTTTAAGCGAGAAAATTTCGTCCTGACTCGACGACGGGATTGGACAGGAGGCTGGCTGCTTTGGCGTCGTGGCCCGATTGGGCCTAGGGGCTCGATGGGGCGTCGGGCGGGAATTGGGCGGGGGCGGCGTCGGCGTTCTACTTGCATTACAGTTTTGTGCTATCAAACTCGCATGATCAGTTTATAATAGGGCGGCATCTAAATGACAAGTGTATCGATCTAGTCCGCTGTTGCCAATTTTATCGGTCTACTAGGCTGATTGAGAATTCTAGTAATTGTAAAATTTTCAGGATAGCACTGAGTTGAAGCAAAATCCTTTGAAAAACATGAGAAATTTTTGGAGTCTGGCTGTTTTGGGATTTGCGATCGTCGGCGTGAATAATTCTTTGATACCTGATGTTTGGGCATTTCAGTCTCAATCTGCTACGGGATATGTTGTTGAGCGACCAACAGCAGCACAGGGAGCGGATATAGCGTTTTCCTTGACGGGAGAAAGCGAAAATCTGGAAGTAACAAACAAGCAAACTGTTTCCAGTTTCCCGAGTATGTTGTGGGACTTCAACAATTTAGCGGAAATTTCCTATTCCGAATTGCTGAAAGTGCTTGCGAGACGATCGGACTCCAATAATACCGAGAGAGAAACCGTTGCACAACCCGAAGACATAGCACGTTTTGAACAGGTTGTACAGTATGCAAAACAACAAAATTTGCACGATCGCTTGATCGGAGAAATCGTCCAGGCGATCGCCGATAATTTCCTAGGGAAGCCCTACGCCGCGGGTTTGCTGGACAAATCCGGCGAAGAAAAGTTGATCGTAACTTTGAATAAATTTGATTGCGTTTTATTTGTAGAAACCGTTTTGGCGATCGCCAGGGGCGTAGCAGTACAAGATTACGACTATCAAAATTTTGTAAATCGTATAGAAGAACAGCGGTATTTAAACGGTAAAATCAACGGTTATTGCAGCAGATTGCACTATTTTTCCGAATGGATTAACGACAATCAAAAACGGCAAACAGTGGAAAATATCACAGCCGAATTAGGCGGAGTACCCATGAATAAAACACTAAATTTCATGAGCCAGCACCGCAGCAGTTACCCTCAAATGGTCAAAGACGAAGCAACTTATCAGTGCATAGTCAGCCAAGAAGCAGAATTAGCCAAAACTACTGTTAATTACATCCCCACAAATCAGATAAAAAGAGTTTATTCTCAGTTAAAACCAGGGGATATTGTAGCGGTAGCCACCGATGTTAAAGGATTGGATGTCACCCACACAGGTTTAGTCTACCGCAATGCTGACGGCAATATGGGTTTAATTCACGCTTCGCCGGCTGGGGAGGTGACAGTTGCTTACGACTTGCAGAGATATATTAGCAGAGTCGAAAGTGCGATCGGGATTGTAGTCGCTAGGGCAAAAACCCCTAATTAAATTAGTTTGTACTCCTAGGTTGCATCAGCTTGCATTATTTTAGCTGAAAATTTAAAATTTCTGTGCTGACCAGGAATTTCAAAGGTGGTACCCGCCACGTGATTTATCCGTGGAATCAATCCCAAATCGAAAATCGAAAATCCTCAAGCCC
>NZ_JAUBTS010000021.1:90940-117577 GCF_036705105.1 Microcoleus sp. B9-D4 | reverse complement strand
GGGTGGCATTGTTGTCATCTCACTTATTTGACTCATTGTCAAGTACAATTTATACCAAATTAGATGAGCTTACCCTGCTTTTAAGGTTTAAGAATCTAGTGCAGGTATAAAAATTCTTGTGCCGGGATCGAGCCAGTTTGTATCAGGAATTACCTCTCTATTAGCCTGGGCAATTTTCAACCATAAATTTCCATCGCCGTAGGCGCTGATAGCTATTTTTGCTAGCGTATCGCCTGGTTTTATATAATAATATTGAGCGGGTTCAGGTGACTCCTCACTCAAGCGCTGTTCTTGCTCCCAATTGAACAAGTGACCATTTGGGACGCGCATAAAAAGGACTGGCGTGGCAAACTCGCGCCTCCGCTCTTTCAAACAGTAGTCAATTTCTTTTCGTCCTTCCTGTACTGCTATATCAACTGGCTCTTCTTGCCCTAGTTTTTCATAAAAAGAACGAACAAAACGACGGGCTAGGGAGTTAGAAACTTCGTACTGCATCGCCACAACAACTGGAATGTTTTGTTGAACTACTTTGGAAGCAACGCCAACGAAAGCCTGCGATGAAGACTGCATTCCCCCTTCACACGCCTGCAATATCACAACTCCAGGGCGATGTTGAGAAAATAGCTGGCTAAAACTGTCCGCATTAATCCACCAAGCATTACCAGTGTCTTCTGTCAAAGCAATCTGCCCAACTTCCTGATTATTTTCTTGCTCGAAACGCCCGTGTCCTATAAAGTGAAGAATGTGCGGTTTTCTAGCCAATAGACTATCAATAGATTTGCGGTTAGCTCGATGATCTAATGGTAGCAACTCAAATTTTTCTGGCTGTTCATCCTCCAATCTTTTTAAATCTTTTTGGACTTCTTCGTAAACAACTTCTCCTAAATCATTAGGCGCAGATACAACCAAAGCAATCCTCAGCTTTTCATTATTTTTTATGTGAATAGTTTTTGCTGGACTCGATTGCCATCGATACCGCGAAAAAACCACGTTAGGCGCAATACTCAGCCAAACCTCACCCAAATTGGGAGGCATGCACATAAATTCCCAAGGCAGTGCCGCTAATTCAGGTGCTTTTTCCTCTTCAATTTCCAGTTCAACACGCAGAAACTGCCCTTTCTGATGCACAACGTCGTCGTAAAATTTAACAAAAACGTCTCGAATTCCAGGATCGAACAAGACATTAAACAAAGCTTCGCCAATTAATCTTGAATGCCTGGAATCGCCGAGTAGATTATTCCGAGCTTTTTCAATAATCTCTACGATTTCTTGGTCTTTAGTCAGTATATCGTAACGTAGCCTCCCGGAATGTTTATCTAAGGTTTTCCCTTGAGGATCGACCTTTTTAATCTGCACATCGTAATCATCAACAGAAATGCGACAGGTGTAGTAACTTTTCCTTTTCATGGCTTTAAGTTTCGACTCGGTTAATTAAGCGGTTTATAGCAGCCTCATAGGTTTGATAAGCGGCTATGGAATTGGTACAAAAAGTCTACGAATCAATAGTTCTATGGGGCAGGTTCAATGTCCACTTTTCAACTGCAACGCGGGCCAACTTACTGGCAGCAGCATCCTGACTTAGTAAGCTTCTAAATTTAAAGGGAATTTCCTTAAGCACATCCCCAATTTCGGCAGCCAGCCAGTTGATTTTAGGTTCAGCCCAGGCAATACCCTCCAAATTAATTGATTCTGTGTCTTTTGGAACTTTGAAGACAATAGAAAACTTTGCGGTTCCTACCTTCTGTAGTTCTTGGTCTTGAATGCGCCAGTAACAAAAGGAGTTATTTTCACCGACAGCCAGGATTTCTGGATGACCGAGTTCATATTTGAAAGCTGGAATAGTGATGAATCCTTTAAATTCATCTTTGTTAACTACATTGGCTTTTAGTTCGCCAGGAAGGAGTTCGGTAAAAGCAGGTAATTGAGATGAGTCAACTCCGGCAATCCAATCGAGGTTTCCATTTAAACTAACATCCATGCCTACCCCAAAGTTCATTACCGCTCGCCATTTATCCGTTGGGAAAATAGCCTGAACAATCGGCTCTTGCTCTCCTTTGGGTGTGAAATCTAGTTGGCAGGTTAATCGCCAAAAACGAGTGGCTGCTTTGGGGATTAGATCAACTGAAAATATCATGTAATAAAACTCATACTGGTCGCGCATCTGCTGTTTGTAGATGTCATTCAATTCAGTCCCGCTGTTTTTGAAAGTTTCCTCTGTCAGTAAAATTAGGCGGTCTTTGGGATTGCCAAAGCTAACTTTGGTTTCCAGTAAATTATTAATAGCTTCGGCGCCCACACCCAGCTTTGTTCCGCCAGCTAGAGAACCTTCCCATTTTTGAACTTCCTTGAATAAGTCAGATAGTAAAGTATCTGTTTGTTGTAAGTCAGGTGGAGTAATTTTCTCGATCATTTGTTTTCAATCCTTGACTTCAAATTGTTACTTTTTTTCTTTTACCTAGTCGATAAAAAATTACAGCTAGTTTTTTGTAGGGTGGGCAGTACCCACCCTATTATTAATCAATCGCTTATACCGTAGTCACCGTGAGATCTCCATTTGTTAGATTTTTAACAGCTAAAAGCACACCTCCAAAATTTCGCGATAATTCATTGCTACCTGCTTTCACAGAAGTAGTTTCTGAAGGTGAACCTCCTGCCGTCATCTCAAAAAGACCGTCAGCTTCACAGTCAACAATAACTACAGTCTCTTTTCCCAAAGCCCAAGTAGGAATTTGAGATTGTACTTCATTTGGTGCAAGGCGAAATGGGCCGGCCATACTCAAAAGTCTCCTTGTTGCGTGTTAGGCATCTACAGCTTCTATCTTATGAGAATCATCTCTAAAAAGATTCTGTTCTTTAGTTGAGTTTTAAAGTAGCCAAAAAGCCAGCTCCCAACTGGCCAAAAGTACAGGACAGAACCTGTACTTTTGGCTAGGTGTCGTGCAAAACCACAGGCTGGCAAGGCTTTTCGGAGGGCGATCGATTGCGCGATTTTAGATTTTAGATTTTAGATTTTAGATTTGCTCCCACGGACTGTAGCGATCGCACGTGATGAGTACGCTACGCTTTTTTCAAGGGTTCACGGCTTGTACCGGGGGGCTGTGACCAAATTGCTTTCCGTCAGCATAAAAAATCAAATACAGATAAACCCGGTTGTTTTCATCTACTCCAAAAAGCTGATTTAAAATGGTACAAAATATCAATTTTAATAAATTTTCACTATTTAGATAGATGTCGTATTTTTAGTTTTTTATATACGCTGATTGTATCGAGTTATTAATAGAATTGCCGTGATTTTTCCCAACCCTACTCCGTTTCCAGGCCCGCAGATTCCCAGTACCGAACCGGGGCTGCCGACTATACCCGCATCGCCACCAGTGCCGGGCCCAGTACCCGAACCGATTCCCGGCCTTGTACCGGAGCCGGTACCTGCGCCAATTCCCCAGCCAATTCCCGAACCGGTGCCGGAAACTGTACCCTCTCCAATTCCTCAAACAGTGCCGGAGCCTATTCCTCAGACAATCCCTGAACCTGTTTAAATTATGTTTTAGTCGATCGCGAAATTTAAGATTGTTTGTGAGGCCGATCGCAAAAACCGGTTTCTCCAAAGTCCCCAATATTTTTGTGGAATATCAGACTTGAAAAAACTCGGTTTTTGCCTAAATTATCAATTAATTGAAGTTGAGCGCATTCTCTTTACAAAGGTCAACAGCACCCAAATCAGTGGATTTGCCGTCCGAGTATTCGGCCCTGACATCGAAAATACAGCCCGCATCCGAGCCGCCGTAGTCAGCTTGATCCCACTTAAAATCTGCCTTTCCCCGATCGGCAATGGGGGCCTCTAGCTCGTTTTCTCCCCAAGTATCCTTATCGGGAGGAGACATATAGACGGCTGTCATCGTCTTGCCGCTGTTGTTAACCACCGAAACTTTGACCATCTGAGCGAAAACGCTAGCTGCTGTGAGCGCTAACAGAGGCAGCGATAGCCCCGCAGCGATCGTTACTTTGGTTAACCACTGGTTAACCATTGAGCCCTCTACCTCAAGTTGTATATTTATTCAAGCTTAGCTATGGAAGTTATAACACACGAGTCAGATATATTGCTATTCCTTATGATATTTTGAAACAGTGATATGTTTCTAAATAGCTATGCTTACTGCCGGAATTGTCGGACTGCCTAATGTTGGCAAATCTACTTTGTTTAATGCTCTGGTTGCTAATGCCAAGGCGACTGCTGCTAATTTTCCTTTCTGTACGATCGAGCCAAATACGGGTATCGTGGCAGTGCCAGACGAACGGTTGAAGGTGCTGAGCAATATTTCCAATTCCGCGCAAACTGTGCCGACGCGGATGGAGTTTGTGGATATTGCGGGTTTGGTGAAGGGGGCGAGTCAGGGAGAAGGACTGGGAAATCAGTTTTTGTCTCACATTCGGGCTGTAGATGCGATCGTCCACGTTGTCCGCTGTTTTGACAATGATGATATTATTCACGTTGCGGGTTCTGTCGATCCCCAGCGAGATATTGACATTATCAATCTCGAATTAATTCTAGCAGACTTAGCTCAAATTGAACGCAGGCTCGATCGCACTCGCAAACAAGCCCGCAACAACAAGGAAGCCCAGGCAGAAGTGGACGTGCTCGAAAAATTAGTCGTGGTTTTGAATGCGGGGAAACCAGCGCGGCAGTACAGTTTCACAGATGAAGAAGCTGAATTAGTTAAAGGTTTGGAATTACTGACAAACAAGCCGATTATCTATGCAGCTAACGTGTCTGAGGACGATTTAGCAACAGGAAATAGCTATGTCGAACAAGTACGGGAAATAGCAGAAGTAGAAAATGCTAAGGTTGTCATAGTTTCGGCGCAAGTTGAGTCAGAATTGGTGGAGTTATCAGAGGAAGAACGAACGGATTTCCTAGAATCTCTGGGGGTGAAAGAAGGTGGCTTAAAATCTTTGATTCGCGCTACTTACGAATTATTGGGTTTGCGGACTTATTTTACTAGCGGGCCAAAGGAAACTCGCGCTTGGACAATCATAGCGGGAATGTTGGCACCGCAAGCTGCGGGGGTGATTCACTCTGATTTTGAGCGGGGTTTCATCCGGGCCGAAACTGTAGCTTATGAAGATTTGGTTGCTACGGGCGCGATGAAAGCGGCTAAGGAAAAAGGCTTAGTTCGCAGTGAAGGAAAAGAGTATGTTGTACAAGAGGGGGATGTGCTGTTGTTCCTATTTAATGTTTAGCTTTTTTAAGGAGATGGCCGCATGAAGATCGACATCTTTTCGCTGGCAATTGCTTGGCTGGTAACTTCAGTGAGCTTTTTTATAATTTCCAAGCTGCCCATCGGGGTAGATATTGACAGTTTTGGAAAAGCGATGATTTCGGCTGCCGTTTTTGGATTGCTGAATGCTTTGGTGCGGCCTATTTTTGTGGGAAATGTTGAACCATTTGCGTTGCCAACTTATAGCTTGTTTGCAATTGTTATCAACGCTGCTATGTTTGGATTGGCGGCTTGGCTAGTCGAAGGGTTTCGCTTGCGGTGGGGAATTTGGAGTGCTTTGCTGGGGGCTATCGCCCTCGGTTTTATTAACTCTCTTCTCTATGAGGTGTTGCGGACTCTGCCTAGTTTTCGCTAGTTAAATGTAACGCGCTGGGCGGAAGAAGGAAGGGGCGGGTTTATTCATCCTGTTAGTTATAGCAAATATTTCGGGTGAAACCCGCCCCTACGGCAAATATTTTAGGTGTAATTCTCCCATATCAGGTATTTGTTTTTTGGTATTGGTTGAGTTATTAGCTTTCGCAGTAGTCGATAAATTTGTCGGGAACTAGGCGCAATTCGCCCGATCGAAAGCGATCGATCGGTATCCAAAATGCAGTATGTTCCCCATCTCCGTCTGCAAAATCCAGACTCTCCAATTCATAAAATTTGGAATCAACAAAATCGCACTGGTATAGTTGTATTAATTCGTGTCCGGCTTTGCCATTATAAACAAAGAAGTTTTCTAAACAAGCCAAATATTTGATATTTGTTAACTCGGCTTGAATTTCTTCTTGAAACTCTCTTTGCAAAGCGTCGATGCTGTGCTCTCCAAATTCTACGCCGCCGCCCAAAGCGCGGTAAAATGTGTCTTGTTTGACGGGATCTTCGCATTCTGACACGAAGATGCGATCGCCCGATCGAATTAATCCTAAAACAATTACGCGAATTTTACCTTTTTGCATAATTAGTCATCAGTCATTAGTAATCAATCATTAACTGGTTCCTAGGCAGAGCCTAGGAATCAATGTCCAGAGGCTCTGCCTCGCTTTCGGAGCAGCTTTCATAGGAGGCAGATCCTCTGGATATGTGTTACCAGGCTCTTCCTAGTAACGAGTAGAAGCCGCCCCTAATGAGTAATCACTAATGACTAATTATCGGCTGCAAAACCCTCTCTGCTCCTCCTATTTTCAATTGGCCAGTCTATATTTTCACCGCCGATAATTAGTTTTTCAATCGTTACGAATTCTTTGCTGAGTTGCTGGAAAACATTAATCAAAACATCGAGTCCAATTGCATCGCTAGTACCCAAATCAAACCAGCAGCGAGCCCAAGAACCTTGATACTCCATTTCTCCCATATTGTGCATCAAAGCCATCATGCTTTGGTCGGCTAGATTAACATCGTAATTCATATCACTGATGTCTAAGCCTTCATCTTGAACTTGCAAATTTTCCGCATTAAATCCTCCAAGTTTTCCCAAGAAAAACCAAGAGTCAAACACTTCTTCAACATACTGTTTTTCACCGTTTGAAGGCACGTTGCTGAACTTCAGCCAAATCCAGAGGTCAAAGGGGTTAAACTCGCGAAACTCTACTTGCATAGTTTTTTGGTGTTTTTATAGTGGTGGTAAGGCCGCCGGCCCCCAGACTCCATCTGCATCTCTAATTTTATCGCGCATGGGGTCGCAGGCGCGAGATTTGCTGTCGAGACGGTTACGGGTTCTGCACTGCTGAAAGAAGATTTCGGCTACTAAACTACGCGGCAGTTGGTCAGGTTTTGCTAAGGCTGCGTCCAAGTTTTTTCGGGCTTCCTCAAGTAAGGTTTTGTTGCTGTCTTTTCCCTGGGATTGCGAAAACAAGATTTG
Source organism: Microcoleus sp. B9-D4 (assembly GCF_036705105.1). Taxonomy (NCBI): domain Bacteria; kingdom Bacillati; phylum Cyanobacteriota; class Cyanophyceae; order Oscillatoriales; family Microcoleaceae; genus Microcoleus; species Microcoleus sp. B9-D4. Next base: position 110,458 of record NZ_JAUBTS010000021.1, on the reverse strand, counting down.
TCCTTTTAGATAGAGAACTTCTGGATTATTGGGCGTTTCTGCTAGGGATTTGTTGGCAAACTCTAAAGCGCGATCGTACTTTTTCAAGTCTCGATAGCCTACTGCCATGCCGCGATAAGCTAAGTAGCGGGGAGAGGCTTTTTGTTCGAGTCTTTGAATTGCTTCGTTGGGGTTGGAAAAGGGCAGGTTTGTGGCTAGCATTAAGTCCATGTAGCCTTTGATCAGGTTGAGTTCGGGGTCGTTGGGCGCTATTTTGTCGGCGGCCTCTAGGTATTGAAATACTACTCGCAATTTACTCAAAGCTTGGGGCGCGCCTTTGGCTGTTCCTTCTTTGGCTATAATGTTCGCCCCTTCTAGAAAGTGGCCGGCTGCTGTGTAAATATTGCCGCGCAATGGATTAGTTTTAGCCAATTTTTCGCCGACTTCGCGGGTTTTTTGCGCGTAGGAATTCATCGAGTTGAAGTCTTTTTCGATGTAGGATAGGGAGGCTGCCATCGCATAGGCTAGCGGCTCGTTTGGTTCGGCTGATAGTGCTTGTTGAATTTGAGCTTTTGCTTGTTTGTAGTTTCCTTGCTGAAACATTGTTTTGAAAGCGGTTTCGGTGTTGGGCCCGATCGCCTGCGGGTTGCTGCTGCGAAAGGGATCGCCCGCTACTGCTGAGTTAATGCAGATGCTGAGGGCGATCGCTCCTGCACTGGTGATCGCCCGCACTGTCTGTTTAGAACTTAACATTTGCTTGCCCACCGATGCTAAAGGGTTTTTCGTCATCGTCAATTCTCTCAATGGAATATACTGTAAACTAGAAACAAGAGAGTGAAATTTTCAGACTTTCGGGCCGCGACCAAAAAAAGAGTGAAATTTGCTTGATTTTTTATAGCTGTTGCGGTATATTTTAATAATGGAAGTGTGACTTGTAATATATTTACTGACGGATTTCCATTATTAAAATATACCATGAAAAAACAGAAAAATCAAACGCCACTCCTGAAAAAAAAGGAAATTTTTGTTAAGATTTATGTAAAATAATTGTGTGCGATCGACCCCAGCCAAAAACAGCCTTAACTATCAATAGCACAACCCGAAGTTCCCCGCTCCAACAATAACTATTTTTCTGATTGTTGAATGTTGATTGTTGACTGTTAACAACTGCCAACTGCCAACTGCCAACTGCCAACTGCCAACTGCCAACTAACAACTGCCGTTAATGCTTTATCTAAAAAACTTAGTATATCATCCTACCGCCTGTCCGAATCCTATTCTGAAAAATATTAACTTAGAACTGCCATCGCAGCAAATGGGGCTGATTGTGGGTCGCAGCGGCTCAGGCAAAAGTACGCTATTAGAAATATTAGCAGGTTTAGCCGAAAAAACTAGCGGCGACATCCGCTGGCGGGAACAGGAATTAACACCGGAACACTTGCAACAGTTAGGAGGGTTAGTCTTCCAGTTTCCAGAAAGGCATTTTTGCGGGGGCACAATTTTAGAAGAATTGCGGTTGGGGCATCCTGAATTGGGACAAGAACAAATTAACTCAGCAATGGCAGAAGTGGGACTCGGACATTTGCCGCTGCGCGCTTCCCCCCACGCTTTGAGCGGCGGACAACAGCGGAGGGTAGCGCTGGCGGTGCAGCTAATTCGGCAGCCGCATTTGCTACTTTTGGACGAACCGACGGCGGGTTTGGATTGGTCGATGCGGCGGCAGTTGGTAAGCTTGTTGAGTAAGTTGAAAAGTCACTGGACTTTGTTGATTGTTACTCACGATGCTAGCGATTTGTTGAGTGTAGCCGATAAATTTTGGACTCTAAACCACGGGGATTTGCAGGAGGTCGATCGGGCTAAATTAGAAGCTAAGGAAACGAGTTTTGTTAGTCATTAGTCATTAGTCATTAGTCATTAGTCATTAGTCATTAGTCATTAGTCATTAGTCATTCGTTAGTGCGACGGGTCTATCGCATTATGAAGCATTTTTAAGTGCAGAGAATTTGCAGAGCTTACAAAAGAGTGGGAAGAGAAGATGAATCAAATGACAATGCCTGTGTTGCCCCAGATGAATGAGTTGTGGCAAAAAACGCTGCATTGGCAGCCGGATGAGTCGCAGCAGCAACAATTTCAGCGACTTTATGAGTTAATTGTCGAGGGAAATCGCTCCTTGAATTTAACTCGAATTACTGAGCCGATGGAGTTTTGGGAAAAACATTTGTGGGATTCTCTGCGGGGAATTGCGAAACTGCTGCCAGCTAATCACAATTCGGCGGAAAATCCCGAATTGTCCGCCGAGTCGGTGCAGAAAGCGATCGATATCGGGACAGGTGGGGGTTTTCCGGGCCTGCCGATCGCGATCGCCCTGCCACAACTATCAGTTACTTTGCTCGATTCTACCCGCAAAAAAATTACTTTTTTGGAAACAGTTGTGCCGTCTTTAGGGATAGAAAATGCGGCGACTTTGTTGGGCAGAGCCGATGAAATTGCCAGAGCGCCACAGCACAAACAAGCTTATGATTTAGCCGTTCTCAGAGCAGTTGGAGCCGCTCCTCTCTGCGCTAAATGCGCGCTGCCTCTGCTAAAAAATGGCGGTTTGGCGGTACTTTACCGTGGGAATTGGACGGTGGAGGAAGAGACGGAGTTGCAAAGGGCGATCGAGCATTTGGGCGGCACCGTTGAGTCAGTCGAAGCATTCACAACGCCGACGAGTCAAGGGGCACGGCACTGTGTTTACTTGCGGAAAGTTGTACAGCAGTTCGAGCGTCCCGTGCGCTAGTAGGGACACGGCACTGCCCGTTAGTGTCAACTTAATGTCAAAAGTAGTATTAGTATACCGTCTACCGATTAGGTCCTGATCCCCCCGGCGCCTAGGGCGGGCACGGGGAGTAGGGGTCGCACCGCCCCTACGAAGGGGGGGACAAGAAATATGCTCAAAGTCAACCCCTACTCCCCTTATTAAGGGGGATTTTGGGGGATCGAGACTGGGCTAAAAGCGAGATTTCTCAGGGGTTTCAGTCTTAAGTTGACACGAAGAAGGGCACGGCGCCGTCTGCTTTATTTCATCTAATTGAAAACTACCCGATCGCCTTTTCGTAGCGCTGGTTAATTTCCGCCCAGTTAACCACATTCCACCAAGCTTTCAAATAGTCGCCGCGCAAGTTTTGGTACTTGAGATAATAAGCGTGTTCCCAAACATCGTTGCCCATAATTGGATAATTTCCCTGCATGAAAGGAGTGTCTTGATTGGGAGTAGTTGCAATCTCAAGTTTGCCGGCTTTTGTGCGGACTAGCCAAACCCAACCACTGCCAAAACGCTTTGTACCTGCATCATTGAATTTTTCTTTAAAAGCGTCAAAACTGCCGAAAGTTTGCTTAATTGCTGTGGCAATTGCCCCTGTGGGTTCGCCACCACCATTGGGACTCATGATTTTCCAATACATATTGTGATTTAAGTGTGCGCCGCCGTTATTGCGAACAGCCGTGCGAATATCTTCCGGCACTTTACTCAAGTCTCGCAGCATATTTTCCGCACTCACGTTTTTTAGTTGCGGGTATTTGCTGATAGCCTCGTTGAGGTTTTTAATGTAAGCGGCGTGGTGTTTGTCGTGGTGAAATTGCATTGTCCGCGCATCGATATGCGGTTCTAAAGCATTGTATTCGTAGGGCAGAGGTGGCAGTGTAAAAGGCCCCGGAGTTTGAGCTATCTTGGTTGCTTCGGCAGTTGGACTTGGTTGCGTTAAATTATTTCCTGATGCTTGGCAAGCACCTCCGGTAATAGCTCCGACGCTGGCAGTCAGCAAATACAAGAAATCTCGGCGTTTGAGAGTCATAAAAAGTACCTAAGTGAATTATTAACTGTTTTATCTCAGATTGAAGCAAAATGGGAGTGAGTTGAGAAAAAAAGTTGTATCGCCCGAATGGATGAGACGGATGGGGGATGGTTATGAGAGTTTCTCAAGTATAGGCTAATTGTATGCGCGTAACTAACTCACGTGCTCCGGTTCACCAACCCGGTTTCTGTCTCGAAACCGGGTTTTTTTTTAGATTATTCTTGGGACAAACGCTGGATGGCTTCGCCTCCAAAAAGCCGATCGGCTGCTTGGAGAATACCGGGAATTTTAGCAGCGTGGGGACTGTGGGCTAGGCAGCGGCGCAAGTCTAATTCATCGAGGCGATGGCGTTCCGCCCCGCAAGCTACGGCTTTTTGGCCTGGGAACCAGTGGCCCGCATTACCTAAAAGGTTGTAGCGCATCTTGCAATAGTCGATCGTATCGTAAGCCTGCGCCAAATTCCACAGCCACAGAATCACATAAATATTAATACCTCCGGGAGTATTTTCGATAGTTGGTAAACCGACGTGCCAAGTCTTAAACCAATCTTCTCCTAATTTATCAATTGCTGCTTTTTCTAACTTTTCTAATATCGGTGGCAAAATTTCATCTGCTCTATCTAACAATTCTACAGCTTTAAGATGCTCGTTAAAATCTTCAGGTTTGGCTGCGCCCAAACTCAAAGTGTGTACTTGCGGATGCGACAAACAAAACAAATCATTAAACACCATCGGACTCAACGGATAGCACAAATCTACCAATTTTTGCGGCGGGCTGTAAAGTTGACCGCCTTTATCGGAAGGACTGATAATAAAAACGCCCATATCGTGACGTTTAGCAGCTTCAATAGCCTGCCAATTACTTTGATTGATGTAGTACCAGTGCAAGTTAAGATAATCAAATTGATTAGTTTCAATTGTTTTGACAATCACATCCGTCGGGCCGTGAGTTGAGAAACCAATAAACTTAACTTTCCCTTCTGCTTGCAACTTTCTCGCCACATCCATGCAGCCGCCCGGACGAATAGACTCCTCTAGCAATTCCCATGTATTAATGCCATGTAGCGACAGTAAATCCACGTATTCCAGTTGCAAATAAGCTAAGGATTTTTCAAATTCTTCGCGGAACTCTTGGGAGTTTGGTTGGGGGCTAACTTTCGTTTGCACTATCAACTTTTCGCGGGGAAAGTTCGGCAAAATTAACCCCAATTGCATCTCGGAAGTGCCGTAACCGCGAGCAGTTTCTATGTGATTGATGCCGCATTCAATCGAGTAGCGAATCGTCGCTTCTAGATTTTGTTGATTGTCTGGGGGAATTTCATTGGCTGGCACGTCTTGCCATTTATACTGATATCTCATGCCACCGCAGGAAAAGACGGGCATGGATAATTCTGTGCGACCGAATCTGCGATATTGCATCATCATAATCAAAGTCAAAGCTATAGATGAAGGAAGTTCGGCAACGGATTATGTAACGGATGTAACGGATGTCAGGAAGAAGGAAGACTGAACAATCGCAAGGGTTTCACTGATTAAGAAATTCTTAAGAGTCTTGGCGGTTGCTATAGGGTAAGAAACCTTGTTTTTGGTGTTTTTGCGGGTTGTAAATCGCATATTGCAGCATTTTCCTGAACAGGCAAGATGCCTGTTCCACAAAGAGTTTTTGCAGCATTCTTCTGAACAGGCAAGATGCCTGTTCCACAAAGAGGTTTTGCAGCATTTTCCTGAACAGGCAAGATGCCTGTTCCACAAAGAGTTTTTGCAGCATTCCGCTGAACAGGCAAGATGCCTGTTCCACAAAGAGTGTTTGACCAAACCAGGGCAGTTTTGACTATTTAGAAATTTCGCGTACTACTGGTTTTCCGTCTTGGATTTCGCCGACTAAAACCAAATCTGTACAGTCTACAAACAAACCATTTTCTAACACACCGGGGATGTTATTCAAGCTTTTTTCCATTTCTCCGGGGTTGGCAATGTCATCAAATTTGACATCAATTACCATATTACCTTGATCGGTAATTACGGGGCCTGCTTTTTTCACGCCCATGCGGAGTTCTGGTTTGCCACCCAATTTTTCAATGGCGCGCATCACTGGTGTTAATGCCATCGGTATAACTTCGATGGGGACGCGAAAAGTCGAACCCAATTTATCTACGATTTTGGAACTGTCAACTACTACAATAAATTGAGTGGCGAGATAATCGACAACTTTTTCGCGGGTGTGGGCGGCGCCACCACCTTTAATTAAGTTGAGGTGGGGATCTACTTCATCAGCCCCGTCAATAGCCACATCAATTCTGTCAATTTCATCTAGTGTTGTCAGGGGTACTCCGTACTGTTTGGCTAACACTTCTGATTGAAAAGATGTCGGCACTCCTTTGATATCTTTGAGTTCACCGGATTTTATGCGATCGCCCAATGCTTGAATAGTATAAGCTGTAGTTGACCCGGTGCCGAGTCCGACAATCATACCAGATTTTACGCGATCGGCGGCAGCAAAGCCGACTTGCTGTTTCATCAATTTTACGGGATCTTGTTCTGTGGTCATGTTCGGTACTCCTTAATAGTTTTAAGATTATACCATTTATTATGGATTTATTTAACCGCAGAGAGCGCAGAGAACGCAGAGAGGAAGAAGAAGAAGAGAGGGAACTCGCAAATTATTTCAAGTGGGAACTTCTCTCTTTTTTCTCTGCGCCCTCTGCGTCCTCTGCGGTTAAATAAAAAAAAGATAGTTCACAAATCGGCGGATAATTGCCACAATGAAAATTGGATTTCTCGATACCTACACTTGGGATTACAATATTGAAACTCCTTACTGCAAACCTTTGGGCGGCACTCAGTCGGCTATTTGTTACTTAGCTGAGGCGTTGGCTGCACAGGGAAACGAGGTATTTTTGCTCAACAATACTTCCGAGTCGGGGATGTGGCGCGGCGTTGATTGCAGGCGCAGGGTGGGGGACAAATCTAATTTAGAATTGCTGCGATCGCTCGATTTTTTAGTTATAGTCAATATAGTCGGCAAAGCGCTGGAAATTAAACCGCTTTTGGGGCATCGAACTAAGTTAATTTTGTGGATTCATAACGAACCGGGCTTTGTATTCCTCCAAGATTTCAATAATCAGCGAGAAATAAATGCTTGCGATGCCTTTGTATTTGTCAGCGACTGGCAACGCGAGCAATTTCACCGGCGCTTTGGGATTGACTTTAATCGCAGTTGTGTTTTAAGAAATGCGATCGCACCTTGTTTTGCTAACATTTTCGCCGATAATATTTCTATCCTATCTCATAAATCTCGACCGCCCATTCTAGCTTACACCAGCACTCCATTTCGCGGACTCGATATTTTGTTAAAAGTCTTTCCCGAAATTCGTCAAGCTGTCCCCGGAACCAGATTAAAAGTATTTTCAAGCATGAAAGTACACCAAATAGACGACAATGATAACCAGCTTTTTTTCGGTCAACTTTACCGCCAGTGTCAGGAAACAGAAGGCGTGGAGTACGTCGGTTCCGTACCGCAACCCGAACTCGTCCGGCAACTGCGTTCAGTGGCGGTTTTAGCTTACCCGAATACCTATTTGGAAACCTCATCTATTGCCGTGATGGAGGCGATGGCCTGCGGTTGCCGGATTGTGACGAGTGAATTGGCAGCTTTGCCGGAAACAACTGCTGGATTTGCCCGTCTAGTTTCAATGTCAGGGGTGGAAAATTTTGCATCGATAACTAATTGGAAGCGGGCGGGCAACGCAGATTGGGAGGGATATACAAGGCGGTTTTTAGAGGCGATAGTCGGAGTTTTAAATGAGGGGACGGGTGCGGGCAGCGCCACTGCTGAAAATCATTTAAGACAGCAGGTAGAATATATAAATCAAGGGTGTACTTGGTCTGTGCGTTCCCGAAAGTGGGTAGAATGGCTGAATAGTATTAGTGTAAAACCTGTAAGAGTGGCAGAGCAAATGATCGGGAATTCTTTAGTAGGTTTAGAGGCAGTGAGAGATTATTTTCAAAAGGGAAATTGGCGGAAAGATCAGGGTGATCTCGGTGGCGCCATCGAGAACTATCAGAAAGCTTTAGAGTTCAATCCCGAAGATGCAGAAGTTCATAAAAAGTTGGCGGAAGTTTATGTTTTGCAAGGAGAATTTGAAAAGGCGATCGCCTCTTGTAATGTCGCTCTTCAATTTCAACCCACTTTTGCTCCTGCTTACTTGACAATGGGCAATGCCCTGCACAGTCAAAACAAACTGGAAATGGCCATTCAAGCTTACTTGCAAGCTTTAAAAATTCAGCCGGAATTTGCCGAAGCTAGCGCAAATCTCGGCAGTATGTATTACAAGTTAGGGCAATTGGAACAGGCGGCAAATTATTACCAAAAAGCTCTTGCCATTAATCCTCAATTAAGCTCAGTTAATATGATGCTGGGCAGCGTTTTGCAGCAGCAAGAAAAGTTAGATGCAGCCATTGCTTGCTATCAAAAAGTGCTGCAACTGCAACCGGGAGATGCCAGTGCTGCTGAGAAATTATCGAGTTTGCTCGCACAAAAACAGCGGGAAACTACCGACAGCAACTTTATCGAATTAGAAACAGAATCAGGGGAACAGCAACCAGTATCTGTCAACAAAGATGAAGGCTACGGCTTGCAGCCTTCGAGCATCAATTTGCCGCCCGCGCCCACCACTGAGACTTTAAATACTCCGTTTACCAACCCCGCCGAACTTTCCGAACAAGTTACCTCGTTAAATGTTCCCGATAGCGGACAAGTTGCCAATTTTCAAGAAGTAGAACCGTACAAAAAACTCGCCGAAAACTTTTTAGTTCAAGGTAAAATTAAAGAGGCGATCGCAGCTTGTCAGCAAGCGCTAAAAATTCGACCGGATTTCATCTATGCTTACGTCACTTTAGGCAATGCCTTGCAAGCAGGAGGCAAAACTGAAGCTGCCATTCGTTCATATTCTCAAGCCCTAGAATTGCAGCCAAATTTTGCGGAAGTGCGCGCCAATATCGGCAGTATGTATTTCAAAATGGGGCGTTTGGAAGAAGCGATCGCCCATTACCAGCAAGCCATTGCCCTCAGTCCAGATTTAGCGGGCGCTCACTGGAACTTAGGGAAAGTATATCAGAAACACGGCAACATCGAAGCAGCGATCGCCTGTTTTAAAAGAACATCCGAACTCAACCCGCAGCTAGTCGGTGCAGACTTCCACTTTAACTTAGGTAATCGACTTTTGGGCCAAGGAAAGCGCGAGGAAGCCATCGAAAGCTACGAAAATGCGATCGCCATTAAACCGGATTGGGCAGAAGCCTACGGTAACATCGGCAGCGCGCGATCGCAACAAGGCAATCTCGACGCCGCCATCGCTTACTATCAGAAAGCTGTAGCTTTAAAGCCACATTTAGAAGTTTTGCACTTCAATATAGCCAATTCTTTTTTACAGCAAAACAAGTACGAAGAAGCGATTACTAATTATCAAAACACTCTCAAAATCAAGCCCGATTGGCCGGAAGTTCACGCTAACCTCGGCAGTTGTTTTTCCATGCTGGGGCGACTGGAAGAAGCCCTAGCCAGCTATCAGCAAGCCCTAGCATTAAAACCGAATTGGGCAGAGGTTTACTGCCGGATGGGACACATTCAAAAACAAGATAAGCCGTTGGAGGCGATCGCCAATTTTGAAAAGGCGATCGAATGCAACCCCAAATTTAGCGAAGCCTACCAACAACTGTGCGACTTGCTAAGCCATTCCACCAACCTAGCCGGAGCCCGCAACGTAGCCGACAAATACTGCGAAAACTGCGGCGAAAATGCCCCAGTAATGTCAGCTACAGCCTACGTCTTTTCCTACCTGCAATCAGGTGTCAGCAAACAGGCGATTCAGAAACTCGAAGAAATCGAAACACTCTGCTACGAAAAGGTCGAAACCTTTAGCATGATCGAACTAAAACTGCTCTACGAAATCTTCCTGTTTGCAGTTTCTCACCTGCGAGACAACCGCGAAAAAAATGCCAGTTTCTACAGACTCATTGCCAAAGAATACTACCAAAAAGCCGTTCCTAAGCGCCAGGAAATTAACAGAAGCAACCTAGCAAATTACCAAACAAAAGAACAGCGTCCTTTAAAAATCGGCTTCCTTTCCAAACACTTCCGCCGCCACTCAGTAGGCTGGTGCAGCGAAGCTTTAATTCGCGAATTAAGCCACATCACCCCCCACGTTCACCTTTACGTCACCGGGAAACTCCACCGAGATGAGGTTACGCAGCGGTTTGAAGACATGGCGGGCAAGTTTTACTGGCCTAAAAAATATCCAAACGGCTTTGCTGACGGCGGTGAAATCTTCGCCGAAGTAGCGCAAGACAACTTGGATGTATTGATAGACTTAGACTCGATGACAGTGCCAACAAATGTGGAAGTGCTGTATCAATATCCTGCGGGAATCTGCGTTTCTTGGCTAGGATTTGACGCACCCTACATTTCAGATAATCACTACTTTCTGTGCGACGAACACACTCACCCCCCTGGTGTTGAAAAAAATTACTTAGAAAAGTTAGTAAGATTGCCTGCTGGTTCGGTAGCAATTGGCGCACTGCAAAGCATTCCTGTGAATCGAGAGGCGATTAGAAACGCTCTCGGAATTGGCTTAGAGCAAATGACTTATTTGTGCGTTGCGCCTGGGAGAAAAACCAATCCAGAAATGGTACAAGCTCAAGTTAAAATCCTTAAGGAAGTACCAGATAGTGTGTTAATCCGCAAAGGTCAAGGCGACCCCGATGTTATTCACAGCACTTACCGCCAAGAATGCGAAATTCAGGGAGTAGATTTTGGTCGGATTAAGTTTATAGGGCAAACCAGAAGTGAAGAAGAACATCGGGCTATTTATTATGTAGCCGACGTGCTTTTAGATTCCTATCCTTACAACGGCGGGACTCACAATTTAGAGGCTTTGTGGGCGAATTTGCCAGTGGTAACTCGATCGGGCGACCAATATCTTTCGCGGATGGGTTACGCTTTTCTGAAAAGTGCAAATGTTGATGTTGGTGCGGCGTGGAGTTGGGAGGAATACACGCAGTGGGGAGTTAAGTTTGGCCGCGATGCTGGTTTCAGAAATGCGGTGAAAGAACATTTAGTAAAATCTAAGCAGCCAGAACATCTCGCACCTTTGTGGAATCCTAAAAAGTTGGCTGAGGATATGTATGAGGTGTTTCAAAAACTGTTAGCGAAATAGGTGAGTAATTGCTATAGCAATCCCCAATCAATTGCGAACTCCTTCCTTGCTCTTTTCTCTTCCTCTGTGCTCTCTGTGCCCTCTGCGGTTCAATAAAAAAAGAGAGATCGGGTAGAGAAACGTGGTTTTTGGATATTTGTACGCTACTCACGGTAAAGTTTTGTAAAAAAATCAGTGAAAATGCGTAAAAATTCCGCGCCGAGTCTGATAGATAAATAGCTGATTCATAGTACCGCGATCGCACTAACTTTATGCCAGTTAGGGCGATCGCTTTTTTAGTAATACCCGTTTCAAAAAAGAATGCCACAGCAGACAAGCTCCAAACCAGCAGCTTCATCAGTAATTCCAAAATCTAAAATCTCAAATTTAAAATAACCTGATTACTCATTAATAGCCACTCGATCGCGCCCGCCAGACTTCGCTCGATAAAGTGCCTTATCCGCAGCTTCAATCAACATTTTCGGGGAATTTTGACTGGGCGAAACGGCCGCAACTCCCAAGCTGAGAGTCACACAATCACTGACAACAGACTTGATGTGGGGAATTGCCAAAGCTTTGACGCGGCTGCGGATTCCCTCCGCAACCGCCTGTGCAGCGACGACATCCGTATTTGGCAAAATTACCCCAAATTCCTCGCCGCCGTACCTAGCGGCCAAATAGAGGCGTTCTGCGGGTGCGTTTGTGCAAGCATCCCCGATCGCCCGCGCCACTTGCTGCAAACAAGCATCCCCGGCTTGGTGGCCGTAATTGTCGTTGTAAAGTTTAAAACAGTCAATGTCGCACAGAATCAAAGATAGCGGTTCCAAAGAGCTCGACTGTTCCCATTCTCGATTGATCACCTCGTCAAAACGGCGGCGGTTAGCTAATTGAGTCAGACTGTCCAAATTCGCTAACCCGTCCAACCGCTGGTTGGCAGCCGCTAACTGCTGGTAAAGTAAAGATTGTTCGATCGCGATCGCAACTTGAGTGCCCAACTGACTCAGCAAATCCACGTCAAACTGCTGCCACTGGCGGGGTGCCGAACAGTGGTGGGCAATCAGCAAACCCCACAACTTCGGCACTTGACAAGAACTGTTACCTTCCCTCGGTTCTATTCCCTGCTGGACAATCGGCACCACCAAATTTGCCTTCACCTGACACGCGTCCAAAAAATTAAGGTGACACTCAGTCAAATTAGAAGCATGAATATTCTCTATGGCGCGAATGCGACCCTTTAAATACTGTCCGATGTAAGTATTGGCAAAACAGCAATCCTCAATTCCCATCCCCTTGAGTGGCATCCATCCTTCTGCAACCGACTCCACCACCACATCTCCGTTCCAGTCGGGTCGGAAGCGGAAAATCAGCACGCGATCGGTTGCCAAAAACTCCCGCACTTCCGCTACTGTAGTGTTGAGAATATCTTGGAGATCCAGAGAAGAACGGATGCGCGATTGAATCTGCCCGATCAGGCGTTCCCGTTCTATTTGTTGCCGCAGCGCGACTTGGGCTTGCTTACTTTGAGTAATGTCCCGACCTTCCGGCAGCAACAATACTATTTTGCCAGTTTCATCCGCGACCGGTTTGAGAGAAAAATCAACAGTTGCCGTCCGATTTACACCTTGAACTTCCACTTCATAGCGGACAAATTCACCTTTTGCCGATCGAGAAATCGCCTCTTGCAACTGTTCCTGAACTTCCTCAGAATCTCCCCACCAGGGCAACAGCCAAAACGGTTTATTTGCCACATCCCGTAGCTTAATTCCCGCAAAGTCCAGAGAAGTTTGGTTAGCTTCCAGCAGAGTGCCGTCCGGTTTCAATAAGCTCACAAATTGGAAAGAAGAATCAAAAATTGCCCGAAAGCGCCTTTGAGAATCTCCCAACATTGCTGTCACCTTTTCGCGAGAGGTAATATCGCGGAAGCGCCACACCCTGCCAATAATATTTTGTCCGACTCGAATCGGCTGCGTGTAGCGCTCAAAAGTGCGGCCGTCTTTAAATTCTAGAATATCGCAACCTTCCGACTCCGCATCGCTATAAAATTCTTTAACTCTCTGCAAAAAAGCCCTCGGATCTTTCACTTGCTTAGTGAGAAATGCCAGCCGCACCGTTCTATCCATTGAGTTTCTAACTTCTTCATAAATTCCCCACATTTGAACTAACTTTTCGTTATAACTAATCATTTCTCCGGCGGTAGTAACGGCGAGAATGCCGTCTGCCGTTGCTTCCAAGGTAGCGTGCAGCAGAGAGCGCGATCGCTCTAATTCTGCTGCGGTCAATTTGCGTTCCGTGAGGTCTCGGACTGCTTTTACCTGTACTAAACGACCTTCCCAAAATACGAATTTACTACGAACATCAGCAGGAAAAGCAGTTCCATCTCGCTTGAGAAAAATAGTTTCACAGACTGTATTGCTGGCTGCAGAAATCATTTGCGACGCCTGTTTGTATGATTTCGGCGACAGTAGTTCCAGCAAGCTCATTCCCGCCATTTCCGCAGGTTCGTAACCGAAAAGTTGGGCAAAATTACTGCTGACGCTCAAAATTGTGTCGCGGTCTGCCACGGCAACTGCTTCAAAATAAGCTTCGCATTCGAGCAAGCGGGATGCTGAGTGGCTGCTGCCATTTTCGCCAGAGGCATAGCTGTTGTTAATTAACTGTTGCAATTGCGTATTTGCCGAGTACAAAGCGGTCATGGCTTGCCTGTACATAGCAGTACGTTTATCGACTTTTTGTGCGAGGCGATCGCGATATTCTCGCAGTTCTTTTTCGACTCTAATTAAATCACTAATATCTACTGCAAACACGATTACGCCAGCGACTTTACCTGTTTCATCGCGGTAAGGTATTTTATCTGTCCGCACCCAGCATTTTTGACCCGATGCTGTTGGTAGCAGTTCGACTTGGCCCTGCTTGGGAACGCCAGAATTGATTACTTCCAAATCTTCTAAATAATATTGCTCTGCTTCGTCTGGATAGATTTCATAAAAAGATTTACCTTCTAATTGAGCTGCGGGCAAACCTCTGGATGCAGCGGCAGCTTGATTAATTCGCAGCAGGCGACTTTCGGTATCTTTGAGCCAAATCATCGCCGGCACGGAATCAAAAATTATTTGCTGTTCTTGTTGCTGCAGGCGTAGTTCTGCTTCGGCTTGTTTTCTTTTAATTATTTCTTTTTGCAGTTTTTGATTAGCTTTTTTGAGCTCAGCAGTACGTCTTTCTACTCTTTCTTCTAGTTGATCGTAGTATTGGGTCAGCAAGTTTTGCTGCTGTTCGTGCCGCATTGCTTCTAATTTTAACTTTTCGCTAGCTGACAAAGTAGAGGATACAAAATCTGCTAATATTTGGGTAAATTCGTGTTCTTCTTCCGTCCAATCACCGTCAGAACCCTGGCGTTCGGCGCTGACTATTCCCGCCATTTTACCTGCTAGCACAATCGGTACGTTTAACAGGGAAGTAGTGCCCTGGTCGAGCAAATAAAGACCTACAAGTTCTCGCGTTCTGGGGTCATTTTCTGCTGCCACAGTAGCGATCGCACTTGCAGATTTTAAAGCTTGAAAATATGCCGGACAGTCGGCTGCTGTGATAATTATTTGTACAGAATGGAGTTTAGTATTTTGTTCGTAAAGGTCGATGCAGTGAAGCTGCGTTTTGTCTTCGCCATACAGCCAAATACTGGCTCGATCGCACTTGACAATACTGACAGCGGTTTCTGTTACTTCGCGGATCAAGCCTTCTATATTGTGGCGTTCTTTAAGTTGACTTTTGGCTAATTTTGCGATCGCTAAAGTTGGACTGCGCCAATTTCCTCTCTGGTTGGGCGACGTGGGTAACTGCGAAGCCGCCTTAATTTCTTCGCAAACTAACAGTACAGCCGGCCGTTGGAAATTGGCAATTGAGCGACCGTTGGTATTTTCCTCTATTTTCCAATCTACCGCCGGCATTGGGCGCGCGGTTGCTTTTACCCTAATAATCTTGCCGTCTTTGCAAGTCAAGCAGCCTTCCCAACAGGCAATTTTTGGAGTGGGCGTACCATTTTCCGGCTGGGCCAATCCGGCAAATTCTGCCTGCATTTTGCCTTGCTCTTGGCAATAAAATATGTTAAAGATTGAATGACAAATTAATTCCTGCGATTTGTAGGCAAGGCGAGACGCACCGAATTGATTGAGCGAAAAAACTCTTCCCAAAGCGTCTAGAACGAAGTAAATGCCAGGAAAATTCTCGTAGAGAGTTCCATACCAATCTTGTTCGACTTGTTGGCTGCACGAAAGTTTTGCTGTCGCCAACTCGCCGTCCGTGCCAGTTAAGTGAGAATTCTTGGTTTCTAGGTTGCTTGAATTACTTTTTTTAGCAAACACTTTTAGCTTAACTCGACTGTAATTAATTTTACTTTCTGGAATTTAACTTTTTTGTGAAACTAAATTAAACCTGTTGTTTGAAAAAAGTTACAACTTGTAACAAAATCACCACTTGTCCAGCACCCTGATTTTTGCTTCCCAATGCAACCACTGTGTTTGTTTGTAGTTAGTAGACCGTCTGTCGGCGATATTTCCCGCTAGTTGCAATGCCAGCAGGTTTAGCTGCAATTACCCAGTCTGTACTTTTAACATCCTAGACAATAAAAAAAATCGGCAATCAATGGTTTTAAGTATATATGATAACACTCAAATACCTAGTATTGGGACTGACCTACTTCGGATTCGGTTTGGGATATTTGCTGGGGCTGCGGATGAACCGGGCGGCGGTTGCAATTATCGAGTCAGATGAGTGCGGTGGCTTTGGGGATACTCGACCTGAAAACTGCTTGGGAGGCGATCGACCCCAATACGATCGTTTTTTTTGCTCGGAATGACGATCGTGAATATAGTTAATTTAACTTTTTAATAAATATTTATAATACTTAAGTTAAGTAAATCTTATAATGCACAATCGGCCACGGGCTTTAGTCCCATAGTTTATACTTAATCTTGTGCAGCAAACGCTAAGGAGGTAAGAAAAAGTGAGTACCCTAAAACCCGCTGCGAAACCCAGACTTAATTCTGCGTTCAAACAACTGATGTCCTTACACTGGGTAATGTCAGCTTGCTATTTAGTGCTGTTTATTACCGGTACGTCTATGGCTCGATTGCCGAGAGAATTGTTTATTCGAGGCCACCTTTACGATTTTCACAAATCCGTAGCGGTGCTGACAATGGCTTTGCTGACTTGGCGGATTTTGACTCTGCTGCGGGTATGGTGGAAAAAATATACAAAACGCCTGCCAAAGTTTACAAAGGAATGGTACAAAAATTTTGCTCTGCACGCGACTTTGTACGTTTTTATGTGGCTAGTTCCGGTTGCGGGTTTCTTACCTTCTAACTCTTACAAAAGTAACAATGTGAAATTTTTCGGCATTGTTTTACCGGATGTGTTTCCGCAGAATTCTGCAATGGTTGATCTGGGAAGGAGTTTGCATTTTTGGCTGGCGTACACATTTTTAGCCTTCGCGATTTTGCATATTTTAGATCAGAAGAAAGTTGTGAGGGCTAATTGGCGCAGGTTGGCAAATTTTGTTCGCACTAAGTTCGCAAAGTCTCAAAAGGTTGGATAAATTTGCGATGGGGTACTATATCTCAATTGGTAATGATAAATTGACTGCAAAACTGGCTATTTTCCACGCTGATATTGTGAAACTTGTCCCATCGTCTGACTTCTGGGGCAAATTTATGGGTTGTTCTAATAAATCGACAGGCTGACTAATCACCAAATTCAAATCGCTCTTTAATTCCAACTTCGCCTCTTCACCGTGACACTCGTAACACCGCAAAATCCACACATTAGAATCGTCTTCCGATTGTTTGAAAGCCATCAGCACTAAATTTTCGGCGGACAAATCCAAAAACTTGCCAACTGTCGGCAGAGTCTTGTTGCCATTTTCCTCTAACTTGGGTAACACCTTTACTAGCAGCGGTAAATTCAACTCGTACCCCTGTCGAACTGTGTCGGCTTCTTGCCAATTTCCAGCATGGGGATAGACTGCATAAGTAAATTCCGAAACTCCTACATCTGCTTGTTCATCCGGCCAAGTCGAACCCCGAAGCAAAGTTAGGCGAATTTGATTTGGTTGAAGGTCGCAACCGTATTTGCAATCGTTGAGCAAACTCACTCCAAAACCGTCATTGCTGATATCAGTCCAGCGCAAAATCGGCACTTCCCATTTGGCTTTTTTGGCGGGTGTTTGCGGCTTGGTTGTGCGATCGATCGCACCGCCGGGAATTTCGCAAGTTGCAAAATCTGCTTCTACATTTAACCCAAAGGCTGCTTTTACTAAAACGTGCTTTTCTTGCCAATCAGCAACTGTCTTGATTTTCAGCAGCGGCGAACCTATTTCTACTATATAATCTTGGCAAAACTCCGATTTACCAATTTGTCGGACTACGCGCAAACTCTGCCGTATTTCTCCCTGTGCTATCCAGGAAATATTTTTCAGTATCGGCGCTGGTAGTTGATGTTTTTCATAATTTGGGTCGATGTTCCAAGCATCCCAATATTGGCCACTATCTTGAAATGCTTGCAGTTGATTGCCGCCTGCAGCATTCAGGACTTCTCGGTTATTTACTTTATCCCAAATGCTCGATAAATTGCCAGTTTTCCCGTCTACTGTTGCCCGAATAAATTCATTTTCTAACACCATTTCTGCGGTTGCAAAATGCGTTTCTTGACAATGTGTGTTTTTTTGTGCTATACCGTATGTAAGTTTCGATAACTCTGTCTTTTTTTCAGTTTCTGGACTCGCGGACGCATTATCCACAGTTTGAGCGTCTTCGCGACACAGCCAAAACACGTGGTAGCCAACGGCGGGGAGATTATTGGCCCAAAATAACAGTGTAGAGTGCGATTGCGGTCGATCGCCCGTTTCCATCTGCGACACCAATCGCCGTCGGGAAACATCGTAAATTTGCCAAGCTGAATCAGCCGAATCGGGAAGCGGTACGGCGACAACCTCAGAGCGCGACCAATTGAGAGTATTGAAAATCAAAATCGGTTGAGCGTCGGGCCCAGGAGGGGAAGGCAGAGAAATTTGAGCCGAGAGTGCATCCAAAGATTGTAGCAGAATTTCGCGACAAGTGCGATCGACCTCGGCAAAGGCTAGATTAGCATCCGCATAAACTTGGGCGATCGCAGAACCGGGCAAAATATCGTGAAACTGGTTAAACAAAATTTGTTTCCAAGCTGATTCTAACTCAGATTTCGGATAAACCGCGCCAGTACAAATAGTGGCCAGCGAAGACAGCAACTCCGCTTGGTAGAGCAATTCTTCGCTGCGGCGGTTTTGGCGTTTTTGGTCGGCGCGAGTCGTGTAGCAACCCCGGTGGAATTCTAAATAAAGTTCGTCTTTCCAAACAGGGAGAATGCGGGGAATAGCTTTGAGTTGTGAGATGGGACGATTTGCATCCGAAATTGCCGACAAGTTTGACAATTCTCGCGCCCGCAAAATCTCCTGATTGTCCGATTTTGCCACATCGCTTTCCTGCGAACTTTCCGCAACTGCCGGTAAAAACTGACTCTCAATCAAAGACAAATAATCAACCGCTTTCGCAAACTCCAACCTTGGGAAAAAAGGCGACATTTTCCAGCGTTTCGCCACCTCCAACATATCACGAGTCGGGCCACCGCCGTGGTCGCCAACCC
The DNA here is from genome assembly GCF_036705105.1 of Microcoleus sp. B9-D4. NCBI lineage: Bacteria > Bacillati > Cyanobacteriota > Cyanophyceae > Oscillatoriales > Microcoleaceae > Microcoleus > Microcoleus sp. B9-D4. Next base: position 91,786 of record NZ_JAUBTS010000021.1, on the reverse strand, counting down.
CAGGCAACCAAAGAGCATCTTGCAAACCTGTCTTAACTTGCCAGTCAAAAGCATAACTTGCCATTTTCACAGATTCTATGCTTTCACCAATTGGAGCAGACATCATACTAAATATTTTAGTACCGTCCAACCCTTCCCACCAAAACGCACCGTAGGGAAATTCCGTTGTATCATTCCACCGCAACTTTTGCGTCACAAAATAATCAACTCCACCTTGCCGCAAAATCTGAGGTAATTGCCACCCAAAACCGAAAGTATCAGGTAGCCAAGCTACCCGCATCAATTCCCCAAATTTTTCTTTTGCATAAAGCTGTCCGTAAAAAACTTGCCGCACCATTGACTCAGCGGAAATCAAGTTTAAATCCGGTTCTACCCACATCCCGCCGACAACTTCCCAGCAACCCGCCGCCACCTGTTTTTTAATCGCAGCAAATAAGTCCGGCCGATGTTCTTCCATCCAAGCATAAAGCGCCGGAGTTGAATGACAGAAAATCAAATCGGGAAATTCTGATTGCAATTTCAATACCGACTCAAAAGTTCGCTGTGCCGCTTCCCAAGTTTCCGGGACAGGCCACAGCCAAGCCAAGTCTAAATGAGCGTGACCCACCAAATAGATTTTACCTGTATATATAGATGTCAGTTCACCACTTTCTCCTATATATATAGATGTAGCATCGCTATTTTCTCCAACCTCCGAAACTTCCTCTCTTCTTCCTCCCTCTGTGCCCTCTGTGGCCTCTGCGGTTCCCTCATCTAAATCCCCAGAAAAAGATGTCAGTTCACCACTTTCTCCTATATATATAGATGTAGCATCGCTATTTTCTCCAACCTCCGAAACTTCCTCTC